>JAFAHL010000626.1 GCA_019237215.1 Hyphomicrobiales bacterium
GCATCGAGCGCGGTGCGGGTGAGCGCAGGAAGCTGGCTGGGCTGCCGCACAACCGAGCGTAGCACCGCCAAGACATCCGCGGTGCCGTCGTCGCGCAATCCGAACACTGCCGCCGGCGGAAGCACGCTGTCGGCCGGATCGATGACCGCGCGGCAGGCGGCAAATGGAATCCGGTGCGCGGCGGCGATCCTGGCCGCAACGTGTGATTCGGTGTCGACGGCGACGGCACCCGTTCGCAGGTGAAGCCGACGCTTTTCCGAGGGCTCCGCAATCGGGGCGTCCGTGCCGACGATCTCCGCGTGGACGGCGCTGGGAAGCACCTCGAGCAGTGCGCGCGCCCATCCGCGGTCGGTTGGAAAATGCCCTTGCTCGGTCCTGACGCCGGATCCAACCACCCAGTCGCCAGCGGCGAGATCGGGCGCCAATCCGCCGGCAATTCCAAAGCTGATGATGCCCGCAGCGCCCCGCTTGGCCGCCGCCTCGAGCGAGGCGACGAGCTGGGAGGCATGATCGCAGATCACCGCCACGCCCGGACCTAGGGCGATGCGTGCCTCCAGCGCAAGACAGGTGACTGCGACTACGTGCCCCCTAGTCGACATCCAACTCTCGTTCTGTTCGCGTAGCGCGTCCCGCGGATTTCGGCGGTAATCTTCCCCAGAAAGTGAAATTGGTCAACGGCCTTTGCCCTCGATCTGCCAGCCGCGATAACCGCCTCGCTGCGAAGACACGCCCGGCCGCCTGCGGCACCTCGACGTGCTTTTTTGCGCGCTTGGCTCACCATCCTTCGGCCGCCTCGGCCTTCGTATGGGCAACTTTATCACTGTTCCTTGGACGCTTTGATGTCCCCCCACGCCGCTTTCGGTGCGCCCCGGCGTCATGACCGCCATGGCGGTGCCTGCTGCCGCAAAGCAGCCGGAATTCGTCATCTCGCACAAGAACGGACCGGGTACAAGCGTCCATTCCGGCTCGATATATGCGACGAGAGCCGCCGAGCTACAATGCCCACGAATGCGCGGGGGCGCCCGCGCGCGCCCATCTCGCAGACCGCTTCCCAGTTCGGAGAAAAAGGAACGCTGCACGTGGGCGATTCGGTTGCGCTCGGATCCCGCTTGCGCGGTGCGACGCAAGCGGGAAGATGCAGGCCGGTCTCGAGAGGAGAAAATCATATGCCCACCTGGACGCCCGATCCAAGTTTTTATCCCTCTCCGCGCCAAGCGGCGAAGGCGCCGCCCGAAACGCTCGCCTACGTCGCCGCCTTCGATCCCGACCGAAAATCCCCTGACCGCATCGCCGTCGTCGACGTCGATCCGAAATCATCGTCGTACGCAAAGATTATCGGTAACGTGGCGGCGACCGAGGTGGGCGACGAGTTCCACCATTTCGGTTGGAACGCCTGCTCGTCGTGTTTGTGCCCGAACGCGCCGCACCCCCATGTGGAGCGACGCTATCTCGTGGTCCCCGGCATACGCTCCTCGCGCGTCTACATTCTCGACACCAAGCCCGATCCGCGGTCGCCCAAAATCGTCAAGGTCATCGAGCCGGCGGAGCTTGCGGACAAGACCGGCTATACCCGCCCGCATACCGTCCACTGCGGACCTGGCGGCATCTATGTCGCGGCGCTCGGAAACAAGGATGGCAAGGCGCCCGGCGGCGTATTCGTCATGGATCACGAGAGTTTCGAGCCCCTCGGCCGCTGGGAGGTCGATCGTGGATCGCAACAGCTCGGTTATGACGCATGGTGGCATCTCGGCTACGACACGATGGTGACCAGCGAATGGGGCACGCCCGACACGTTCGAGAACGGCCTCGTTCCGGAGATTCTGCTCGGGAGCAAATACGGCAGGCGCTTGCATTTTTGGGATTTCACCAAGCGCACGCACCTGCAAGAGATCGATTTCGGCGAAGAACACCAGCTCGTGTTCGAGCTCAGGCCCGCGCACGACCCGACCAAAGCCCATGGCTTCGTCAATTGCGTCATCAGTCTGAAGGATCTGTCGTCCTCGATCTGGACCTGGTACCGCGATGGCAACCGGTGGGCGGTGAAGAAAATCATCTCGATTCCGGCCGAGCCGGCAAATCCCGACGACCTGCCGCCGGTGCTCAAGGGCTTCAAAGCGGTTCCGCCGCTCGTGACCGACATAGATCTGTCGATGGACGACCGCTTCCTCTACGTGGCGTGCTGGGGCACCGGCGATCTGCAGCAATACGACGTGTCGGATCCATTCAAGGCGAAGCTCACCGGAAAGGTGCGCATTGGAGGGATCGTGTCGCGCGCGACGCACCCGGGCGCGACGAACGGCAAGCTCAACGGCGGGCCGCAGATGGTGGAGGTCAGCCGCGACGGCCGGCGCGTTTATTTCACCAACTCGCTCTACGGCGCGATCGATCCGCAGTTCTATCCGGAAGGGATCGACGGCTGGATGGTCAAGCTCGACGCCGCCCCCGCGGGAGGTATCGCATTCGATCCCAAGTTTTTCATCGATTGGCCGAAAGGGCACCGACCGCACCAGGTGCGGCTGCAAGGCGGCGACTGCTCGTCGGATTCCTATTGCTATCCGTGACGTAACCAAATCGGCGCAGTAGAGCCGCCCCCGCCGCGAGGACCGCATGAGCGCATTCCCCAGCGAGTTCTGGCCGTGGTTGGCGCTCGCGGGCCTTGGTCTGTTTCACGGGCTCAACCCGGCAATGGGCTGGCTGTTCGCGGTCGCGCTCGGCTTACAGCGCGGAAGCCAGCGGATCGTGCTGCTGTCGCTCGTTCCGATCGCGGTTGGACATGCGGCCGCCGTTGCCGCAGTGCTGCTTGCCGTAGTTGCACTCGGACTCGTCGTTGACCAGGCCATGCTGATTCGTCTGGCGGCCATCGTGCTCATCGCCTGGGCCGCCTGGCATGCGCTCTGTGGCCATCAGGGGCGAGTGCGGGTCGGGATGCAGACCGGCCTCATGGGTCTCGTCCTGTGGTCCTTCCTGATGGCGAGCGCGCACGGCGCCGGCTTGATGCTGATCCCGGCGTTGGCGCCGATTTGCGCTGCCGCGGGCGCGGCAGCCGAGGCGAGCTCCGGCACTCCCCTCGCGCTCGCCGCGCTCGGCGTTCATTCCGCTGCAATGCTCGCAACCATCGCAGCGGTTTCACTCATCGTCTACCGCTGGACCGGCGTCGATTTTCTGCGCCGGGGATGGATCAACCTCGACTTGATCTGGGTCGCCGTGCTCGCCACATGCGGGGCCGTTCTACTGTTCGCATAGCACGATTAGCGAGACCGTCGGTTCCCGATGCTCGCCGCAATTGGACCATTGCGGGCATCCGAAGCTTGGCGCACTCGCATGATTGTGGTTATCCGCGTCGACGCGAGCGGGCGCGCTGCATTCATTCCCGCCCGGTCTGGCCGCGCCAACGCGCGAATTGCAGCACGCGCTCGCCCTCATCCCGCGTTGCGCCGCGTTCGAGGGCTTCACGAATGGACTTGTCCAGAGCCGATAGCTGGAACGGCTTGCGCAGAATCGCGAACCGGTTTTGCGCCGTTTGCACCACGTCGTTGTAGCCGCTGGTGAGAACAACGGGGATGCGCGGATAGTGGTTGCCGATCTCCTGCGCCAGCGCGATGCCGTTCATGCCGCCGGGCATGACGACGTCGCTGAGAACGAGATCGACCTTGTCGCCGCGCCGCAGCCGATTCAGCGCGTCGGCGGCGTTTTCCGCGCGCAGGGTCTGATACCCCAGCTGCTCGACGAGAGAAGCGGTGATGTCGGCGACCTCCGCGTTGTCCTCGACCACCAGAATGGTGCCTTGGCCGGGCACGATGGGTTGAGTCGGCGGCGCCTGCATGCTCTCGACCGGAGTCGCCTGTCTGCGCGGCAGATAGATGGTGATGGTTGTGCCGCTGCCGACCGTGCTGGTGGCAACAACGGTGCCGCCCGATTGATGGGAAAAGCCGTAGACCTGCGCCAATCCGAGACCGGTGCCTTTCCCGAGCGCTTTGGTCGTGAAGAACGGCTCGAAAATCCGCGGCAAGACGTCCGGCGCGATGCCGACGCCGGTGTCTGTCATCGCAAGGGCGACGAAGTCTCCCTCGAGCTGATCCACCGCGTCGCTTTTCTTAAGGCGCACGTTTCGCGCCGACAGCGTGATCGAGCCCCCGCCGGGCATGGCGTCACGCGCATTGACCGCGATGTTGACGAGCGCCAGTTCGAGCTCCGCGATGTCGACCTCGACCGCCCAAACATCGGCCGGAATGTCGCACTTGAGCTGAACGTTTCCGCGCAGCGAGCCAACCAGCATTTCATGCACGGCGTCGATGCGTTGCTTGAGGTCGGTGACGACGGGGTTGAGCGGCTGGCGTCGCGAGAACGCCAGGAGCTGACGCGTCAAGCTCTCGCCGCGATTGGCGGCCGAATGCACCGCGTCGATCGCCTGCAAATGCTTGGGATCGGTCAATCGGCGGCGCAGAAGCTGCGCGTGACCGCTGACGATCATCAAGAGATTGTTGAAGTCGTGCGCAATGCTGCCCGTCAATTGGCCGAGTGCTTCCATCTTCTGAGACTGCGCGAGCTGCTCCTGCGCCCGCTCGAGCGATGCTTGCGACTCGCGCCGCTCGGTAATGTCGCGTGTAATATTGACGAACCCGACGAGGGTGCCCGCCTCGTCGCGAACCGCCTCGATGACGGCACTCGCCCAGAACAGACTCTTGTCGCGCCGTACGCGCCAGCCTTCGACGGCGCATTTGCCCTCGTAGGCGGCCACATGGAGCGCCCGCGCGGGCTCGCCACGGTATTGCTCCTCCTCGGAGTAGAACCGGCTGAAATGCTGCCCGACGATTTCAGCCGCGGTGTATTGGTGAATACGCTGCGCCCCCACGTTCCAGTTGGTGATCTGACCGCCGCGGTCGAGCATGAAAATCGCGTAATCGGTGACGCCTTGGATGACAGTGCGAAAGCGCCATTCGCTCTCCATCAGCGCTTCCTGCGCCTTGAGGCGCTCGGCGATGTCGTGCTTGAGCGCCGCTTCGACGCGCTTGCGCTGCTCGATCTCGCCATGAAGGACCTCGGTCGCCTGCTCGAGGGTCGCCGTGCGTTCCTCGACCGCTTCCTGCAGCTCATCGTGCGCGCGCTGCAAATCCTCTTCGGCGCGGCGACGGTCGGTCACGTCCTCCGCGACCACCATGAGGTGACGCACGGCGCCGCCGCGATCGGTGATAGCCGACACGTTGTTGCGGACCCACAAGCGCGAACCATCGGGCAACACGTTTCTCGTCTCGATGACAAATCCCTCTCCGGTGTGGGCTGCTTGCCGGATGAGGTTGCGCAGGTAGGGCAAGTCGTCGGGCTCGGTCAGATCTTCGATTCGCATCTGCAGCAGCTGCGGCGCCGAACGCCGAACGATGCCGCAAAAGCCATTGTTCACCAGGGTGAAATGCCCCGCGGCGTCGATTTGGGCGATGCCGACGACGGACTGGCTGAACATGGCGCGGAGAATATGTTCCTGCTGACGCAACTTGGTTTCGATGCGCTTTCGCGCCGCGACATGCGCACTCGAAGCGAGGCTCACAACCGAAATGGTCAGCATGAATGCGATCAGCAGCGCGAACGCGCCGTCAGGCGACGCGGCCGCGAACGGCCCGCCGCCCGCCAACGTCCCCCAGGCGGCAAAGCCCGACAGGATGAGCACGGCGGTCGCGGTGTCGCGCGCTCCGCACCGCAGCGCGGCCCATAACAGCGGCAGCGCCGCCAGGAACGCCAACGCGCTCCTGTTGACGCTCTGCTCGATGAGCGGACTGAAGGCGATGAGGCCCACCGCACTTGCGGCGACAATGGTGGCGCCGGAGGCCAAGGCCTTGTCGAAGTTGAAGGCGCGGAAATCGCTGATCGCCCACAGCACCACGACCGGCGTGATCACCAGCGCGCCCGCCGCGTCACGAAGCCACCAGGTGGCGCCGATGGCGATGAGGTTCCCCCAGTCGACGTCTCCGGCGAGATAGAGGCTGCCGGCGCCGACGAGGGCACCGATCATCGTGCTGGGCCCGAGGGCGACCAAGGTGAATTTCGCGACTGCGGCGACCGTATCGAAGGTTCTGCGGCCCTGCGACCAGGCATTGAGCAGATAGCCGCCAACGATCGCTTCAAGCGTGGCGCCCGCGGCCGCGCCCAGGGACGGCAAGATCGAGTCGGCAACGCTCGCATCGGCAATATCGGTCGGCGCGCCGGCGAAAAATGCTGCGGCAAAGATCGCCGGCCAAACGCGCAAGCCCCGCAACAGCACGGCGGCCAAGGCAAAGCCGGCGGCGGGCCAGATGGGGAGGGCACTCGAGTAGATCGAAGCCAGCGTCAGGCCGGCTTTCGCCAGAACAAAATAGCAGGCGCCGATGACCGCCAGCTCGAAGGCGTATTTCGCCACGCCGCGGGGTTGCAGCGTTGCGGCAAATTTTGATCCTCGAAAGCGAGTCACGGCATGCCCCCAGTCACCGCGCCCTTTTTCGTACGTCCTCTCCCGCAATGCGCGCTGCTGTGTGTCGATACTCCCCGACGTCATTGATGGACGTAACTGCGGCGGAACTCGGGCCATAGACCGGCGAAACGGAAGCGAAGGGGGAACGAAAAATGCCCAGGACTCAAGAGCGCCGCTCAAATATGAGGCATGGCTACGGTCGCTTGGTGCAGGCGGGATATTGAGGAGTGCGGAGCAGCCCTTTTAAGGCGGTGAGTCCAACCCACGATCATCAAACAACCGTGCTGACCGCGCGCGAAAAATGAGCGTCGGCCGTGCTAGTGGCAAAGTCGGAACGACACGGACGATTTCCCGGCCCGGTCCGTCTCGACCGCGCGCCGCCTACATCGAGCTCTGCAAAAATTCACCCACCGGCATCGGTGGCCGCGGAAGCTCGCCAAAAATCCTGTCGTTTTCGGGCAAAAACCAGGACGGGATTTGTTTCAATCGCGCGAGCAGCGGCTGATCCTCCTCACCGCTATTCGGTGCCGCGGCCCCCTCGTAACCGGCTGGCGCTCGGACGCTTTGCCCCGGCGCATTGGGGGCAGCATTGGATGCGACGCGGGACGGCGAGAGCGCGAGCGGCTCGCCCGAGCGCGCTTTGGTCTCTGCGAGCGGGACCTGCTCCGACCTCTGATTGCGACGTGGTGATGCGCCCTGGCTCAGCTTCGCAAGCTTCGGCGCTGACACGGGTGTTGGTACGGCCGCCGCGCTTTCCGGCTGGCTCTCGGTCTCCTTGCGCGCAGTTTCGCCAAGGAGCGGGTAATCGTTTTGGGTCATCCGCGCGCGCTCCACGCTTGCCGGCGCGACCTGCACGACCGGGGCTGCAGGAGGTTGCGGCCTTTCGATCTGGCCGAAGACATACGCGCAGGCCGCACTCGCGAGCCCCGCCCCCGCGACCTCGACAAATTTGACAGCGAACCTGGACAGAAAGGCAAACCGCACGATCCCCTCCAAAATTTCAAACGGTTGACTGATTTTCAAACATGCGTTTGAGACAACTTCAGGGCGAAAAGGAAAGGCAAGCGTGGCAAAGCAAGGGAAAAGTGACGCCCCGGCGCGACCGGGCGCTGACCGGGCGCGCCGGCGGAAAACGTGCTCGCTGAAGGATTTGCAGTGCGGCGGCGCTTTACCGAATGCGTCCTAGGACCGCGTGCGCGTTGGCAATCGGCCGAGCCCTTCCGCCGCCCACGTCGCGATCGTATCGGCAAGCCCGTCCACGAAGCGCTCGTCGAGCTTGAGGCGCAGCGGCGGGTTCGCAAGCTGCTCGGCGTTGCGAACGAAAATACTGCATTGCCCGAACAGCCACAGCGCGCCGACGACCGCCTGCTGGTCCGTGGCGCTGCTCGGCAGGAATCGACGAGCCAACTCGGTCGCAACCGCAAAGAACGGCGCCACCTCCCGGGCCATGAATTTGCGAAAGACCGGGCTGGGCTTGAGCGTTTCCCAGTTGAAGATGCGCACATATTCGCTGAGCTCGTCGCGCGCGGTCATCGGGCGCAGTTGCCGGCGCACAAATCGCCGCAATGCCGCTTCGCGCGGGAGACTGTTCTGCGGGCCGTCGTCGTCCTTCATCAGCGCGTGCAATGCCGCCTGCAGAACCGCGCGATAAAGCCCTTCCTTGCTGCCGAAATGGTAATTGATCGCCGCCTGGTTGACGTCAGCCTCGGCGACGATGGCTCGGATGCTGGCGCCCTCGTAGCCATCACGTGCGAAGGCGCGGGAGGCCGCTTTGATGATCTTGTCGCGCGTGGCCTTCGAGACTCGCGTCACTTTTGTCGGCCGGGGCATGCCAATTCCCAGAATTCAAACGACCGTTTGAACATAGCGGGCGGCGATCGCTCCGGCAAGAGTGCGCTCGTACAGACCCGAGAGTCTCACAAACGGGACAGGGAGACGTCCGTGGACGATGGCGTTTGAGCGGCATATTGGATTCACAGGTTCGTGTCATCGCCGATAAGCAAGTCGCGCAGACTACCGCCGACAGGAAAGCCATACCCTCGATATCGTTCGGCCCACTTCAGCGAACCGGCCTTATGATACGCGCTCACGTAGATCTCGGCACCGATCATCTGCAGCGCGAGAATCAGCGCCTGAAACGAATCCGCGCCGCCCGCGAAATAGGACCTTTTCTCGCTTGGCCAGTCGATCTCATATCGGCAGATCCACATGCCCTCATCGTTTTCCGGCTGGAACAGGCGAACCGGTACTTCGGTGTCGCCTGACGGACCGGTTACAATGAGACGTCGCTCAGCTACTACCACGGCTGCACCTCTTGGAGTCCTGCTCCAAACGATGCCACCAATTTCCGTGTCTTGCCAACCGTGTGACGATTGTCCCGCCGCGCGGACGATCACCTGCGGCGCCGCGGATGATTGCCAAGTCGACTGATTTCCGCTGATGGAGGCGATTGGAGACGCTTATTCCAGCTGCGATGGTTTCAAATCCGGGTACAGTTCAACTATTGGATTGATGACATCCAGCAGCATGCATCCCATAGATTGTCCGATCATTCGTTTATATCTCTGAAATTCATCATGCGCACAAATGGATTGTATCTCGGCGAGGACCCCGTTTTGCTCCGCTCCATGCTTGATCATCAGGTCGACAATCTTCTTCGCCGCTTCCCGCGACATCTTCAGCCTCCCGGACATGCCACCTAAAACAGCTCGAAATATTCCCGCTGCTCCCACTCCGTCACCTCCGACTGGTAGCGGGCGATCTCGGCCTCCTTGATGCGCAGATAGTAGTCGATGAAATTTTTGCCGAAGCCGGCGGCGAAGCAGGCATCCTCGCGCAACGCGG
>JAFAHL010000043.1 GCA_019237215.1 Hyphomicrobiales bacterium
ATATCGCCTCTGCCCACGTCGCGACCTTCGGCGAACGCGTGGTCGACGTGTTCTACGTCACCGATCTGTTCGGGGCGAAGATCACCGCGGCGACGCGGCAGGCGACCATCAAGCGCGCGCTCATCGCTTTGCTGTCGCCGGCGCCCGCGGTGGCGGAGCGGCCGGCCAAGGGCGCTGCGGCAGGCTGAGCTGCTCGCTGCGCTTACGTCTCACACACTTGAGGGTTGCACGGCTCCCTGTAAATAACAGGCCGGAAACAGGGGACCGGAGCCGGCGGTCGTTTCCTGCAGCCCCAGGTTGGTCTTTCGCCCGAACCAACCAACTGTCGTCCCGGCCGAAGCGAAGCGGAGAGCCGGGACCCATAACCAGAGACGGTGGTTATGGGTCCCCGCAACGGGGTCCCCGCGACGCATAGCGCGTCACACAGACGCGCGTGAACGCGCTTTCGCTGTCGCGGGGTGCCCCTCGCGGGGACGACTACAACTGCGACCGCGCTTATGGCCCTATTCACTTTTCAAACAGCCCAGATCTTCTCGTTCCCGCGGCGCATGTCTGCGCCCGGGGTTTGCATCCTTTGCTTCGCCAACCCGAATCGAGGGTAGGCGGAGCGCGCCCTCAATGGAGCGAGGCTGGGAATGCTTCTAGCATGCCCCCGATTTGTAGGCAAGTAAAAACTTCGTTTTGTGTCTGACAGGCACACCCGGTAACCGGCCCTTAAATCACCCGCATTAGCCTGCCGCGGGGGTGGGACCCGCGGGAGGCGACGATGGGGCAGCAAAAGAGCAATGCGCGCCGCGCGCCCGCGCGCGATGCCGGCCCGGCGGCGTCAGCGACGGAGCGCCCGCGCGGCAAGCGCTGGCGATGGGGCCGGGGCAAAGGCGCCGCGCGCTCACCCCTGCGGCGCCTCGTCTATTGGTCGCTGGTGCTCGGCCTGTGGGCGCTGATCGCGGCCGTGGGCACGGTTGCTTTTGCCGTCTCGACCCTGCCGCCGATTCAATCGCTCGAAGTTCCCAAGCGCCCGCCGACGGTCGAAATCGTGGGCCTCGACGGCCGGCCGCTCACCATGCGCGGCGAGATGAGCGGCACCGACGTGGCGATCAAGGAGCTTCCGCCCTATCTGCCGCGCGCGTTCGTCGCCATCGAGGACCGGCGCTTTTATAGCCATTTCGGCGTCGATCCCATCGGGCTCGTGCGCGCCGTGGCCGCCAACGTGCTTCACCGCGGCGTCTCGCAAGGCGGCTCGACCATCACCCAGCAACTCGCCAAGAACCTGTTTCTGACCCAGGAACGCACGCTCTGGCGCAAGATGCAGGAGCTCGTGCTCGCGCTTTGGCTTGAGCGCAAGTTCAGCAAGACGCAGATTCTCGAGCTTTATCTCAATCGGGTCTATTTCGGCTCCGGCGCCTACGGGGTGGAGGCGGCGGCGCAGAAGTATTTCGGCAAACCCGCGCGGGCGGTGAAGGTCGCCGAGGCGGCGATGCTGGCGGGCTTGGTGAAATCGCCGTCGCGCCTGGCGCCGAGCCGCAATCCCGACGGCGCCGAGCGCCGCGCGCAGGCCGTGCTCACCGCCATGACCGAGCTCGGCTTCGTGACCGAGACCATGGCCAAGACCGCGCTCGCGCAACCCGCCCGCGCGGTGAGGTCCGCCGGTGCCGGCTCCGTCAACTACGTCGCCGACTGGATCATGGACGTGCTCGACGATCTCGTGGGCCGCGTCGAGCAGGATCTCGTGGTCGAGACCTCGATCGATCCGGCGCTGCAGGCGGCGGCCGAGAAGGCGCTCACCGACGAGCTCGCGCTCAAGGGACAAAAGTTCGAGGTCGCCCAGGGCGCCATCGTCGCGATGACGCCCGAGGGCGCGGTGCGCGCATTGGTCGGCGGCAAGAGCTACGCCGAAAGTCAATTCAACCGCGCCGTCGCCGCCAAGCGCCAGCCCGGCTCGGCCTTCAAGCCCTTCGTCTATCTCACCGCGCTTGAGCGCGGCCTCACGCCAGACAGCGTGCGCGAGGACAAGCCGATCGCGCTCAAGGGCTGGAAACCGGAGAACTACAGCCACGAATATCACGGGCCGGTGACGCTGACGCAGGCGCTGGCGCTGTCGCTCAACACGGTGTCGGTGCGGCTCACGCTCGAAGTCGGGCCGCGGGCGGTCGCCAAGACCGCCTATCGTCTCGGCATTTCCTCGAAGCTCGACGCCAATCCGTCCTTGGCGCTGGGCACCTCCGAAGTCTCGCTCATCGAGCTCACCAGCGCTTATGCGCCGTTCGCCAATGGCGGCGACGCCGTCGTCCCGCACGTGGTCGAGCGCGTGCGCACGCGCGCCGGCAAGGTTTTGTTCGCGCGCGCGCCGGCGAACCTCGGCCGCATCGTCGAGCCGCGCCATGTCGCCATGATGAATGCGATGATGCGCGAGACGCTCGTTTCCGGCACCGCGCAGAAGGCGCAACTTCCGGGCTGGCAGGCCGCCGGCAAGACCGGCACCAGCCAGGATTTCCGCGACGC
>JAFAHL010000381.1 GCA_019237215.1 Hyphomicrobiales bacterium
CGCAGCACCCGCTTTACCCCTCGCGGGCGCGTCGATCGAACGTGACTCGCTGCTGTGCTCGGTCACCTCGGTCGGCATCAGGTACCCTCCGTGTCGGGAGGTTCCGGTCATTCGCCGCCAGCTCGGCGTACCAGGATCCGGGATTCCCCGGATGACCCCCCGAACTGGCATGAATATTCGCGCTTCTCCGGCTTTGTAGCAATACTGATGCGAGATGCGGGATGGCTAGCGGCAGCTCGGGCAGCCCATTGGCGGACATTGATCAGCCTGCCCTCGCCTATCGCGATTTTGCGAGTCCACGTCCTAAACTAGATCGATGGGGCATCTGCTCTCGACACCGGTAAGTTCCAGCGACCCGCTGATGTGGGCGGACTTCCAGGCGCTATGCGATCTGGGCGGCCGCGTCGCCGGTTCGGCCGGCGAAGCCGCGGCGCTGGCCTTCGCCCGGGAGCGGCTCGCGGCCGTGCCGGGAGCGAAGGTTCGCGACGATCCCGTGGACTATCCGGGTTGGCGGTGCCGGACGGCGCGACTGACGCGTGCGACGACGGGCAGTGCGTTCCAATGCATGCCGCTTCTGGGGACGGCATCGGCAGCGGGCGTCGTGGCGGAAGTGCTCGACCTCGGCTTGGGCCGGCATGAGGATTTCGAGCGGCACGCGGACCGCATCCGTGGCCGCATCGTCATGGTTCGCCACGAATATCCGTTCGCGAGCGGGCACGTGCACCGCCGCGTCAAGCTTTCCTTGGCGCAGCAGATGGGCGCGGTCGGGTTTCTGATCGCGCATCCGGAAAAGGGGGTCGGCGCCGTATCCGGGTCGAGTGGACGCAACGGCGGCGCCGGCATCCCGGCGCTCGGCATCGGCGTCGAAACGGCGGAGGCGTTCCGCGGTTTGCCGGATGGCACGCTCCTAGCCGCCCGCATGGTCATCGACGGCGATGATCATCCCGCGCGCACGCACATGCTGGTTGCCGACCTGCCGGGGCGAGGCCCGGATTGGGTCGTGGTCAGCGCGCATATCGACGGCCACCCGCATGGCGAAAGCGCCATGGATAACGCCACCGGCGTCGCGGTCGCGCTCGGGCTTGCACGCCTGCTCGCGCCGCACGTATCCGAATGTCCGCGCGGCTTGCGAATATGTCTGTTCAGCGCGGAGGAATGGAGCCTCATCGGATCTCGTATCTGGCTCGAACGAATGGACGAGGCCGCGCGGCGGTCGATGGTCGTCAACCTCAATCTCGACGCCGTCGGCGGCGCCTACGCCTTGACGGCGCTCACGTCGGGCTTCGAACGTCTCGATGCCTGGGTCAAGGCGACCGCCGCGCGCGCCGATCTGCCGATCGCGACGCATTTGCCGCTCATGGCCAATTCCGATCATGCCAACTTTGCGGCGCACGGCATTCCCGCCGTTCGGCTGATCGCCGGATTCGACGCACCCGACAGCAATCTCCGGCTCGTGCTGACGGCGGCTGACACCCGCGACAAGGTGCACCCGGATGAACTGGATCAGGCGTTGCGGATCGCGATTACGCTGACGTGGGAGGCGTTGGCTGCCGCCGGTGCGACGCTGTTGAGCCTGGCGGCGGCGCGGCGCGGTTAGCCGTCCCGGAAGATCGCTAGCTCAGGGCTTGGCCTGCAGGTTACGCCGCGCCTTTCTGGTTCGCCGGCCGCGTCTTCTTCTTGTTGTTGTTGGCGGCGTCGCGCGCCAACCGCAGCGCCCGCAAGCGCGCAGTCTTTTCGCGCATCATATGCAGCTCGGCCTGGTACTCGGCCATCGCTTGCTGGGCCTCGCGCGATTGCTGTTCCTTCTTGAACAGCGCTTCGGCGCGGCGGCGCGCCTCATCGGTATTCACGCTCAATATTGGAACTCCCTTCAAAGCCTAGAGGATCATGGCCGCTCGATTTGCCCGCCTAGCATTGCGGCTGATCAAAGCGCCATCCTGGCCAGCAACGTCTGGCGGGAAAATTCGGACATGAATCGTCTGAGTAGTGAATCGTATGTAGTTACAGTTGCAGAAATAACAAGGCGTCTCGGATGGGTCGCGATTGCGTTTCACCTCACGATCGGACTCAAGCTCACTCTTCACTAGGGCTTTGACCCTCCGTTTTCTTCGTTTCTGGTGATTCTGCCGCCGGCGCGCCCCGCGGTTCCGCCGCAGGCGCACCACGCGGTTCTGCCGCGGGTGTGGCGCGTGGCTCCGCGGCGAGCGTAGTGCGGCCTTGCGACTGGATCTTGGGGGCGGCGTACTGCGCGGTTGGATGCCGCGGCGGCGTGTTTGCCCAGTCGGGGACAATCTCTTCAAGCCTGCTGCTGCCCGAACAACCGGCGAGCAGCGCGCTCAAAACCCCTACCACAAGAATGCGCAGCATGACGGCGTTTCCCCGAGGATGCCGCTCTACCGCCGCTCGAGCGCGAGCGGTCGCATGAAATCGAGCAACGCCAGGTCACTCAGGCGCGCCACCTCATGCTCTCCCCGATCCATGTGTCGAAGG
>JAFAHL010000702.1 GCA_019237215.1 Hyphomicrobiales bacterium
TCTCCTGAAGAATTCTGGACTCTGCTCGCCGAAGGCCGCGACGCCGTTACGGACGTGCCCGCCGGCCGCTGGCCGGTCGATCGGTACCACAGCTCAAACCCGGATGCGCCGGGCAAGCACATTAACCGGCAGGGCGGATTCCTGGCCGATCCGATCGACGAGTTCGACGCCGGGCTCTTCGGCATCCCGCCGGTGGAAGCAAATGCGCTCGATCCACAGCAGCGGCTGCTGCTTGAGACGAGCTGGGAATTGTGGGAGAACGCCGGCATTCCGAGCGACTCGATGAAGGGCAGCCGGACGGGCGTGTGGGTTGGCATCAGCGCCAGCGATTACACCCAGGCGCACATCCGGTCGGGCGATCCGACTCGTATCGGGCCGTACGACGTCACCGGTTCGATCGGCAGCACCGCGGCGGGGCGCATCTCGTACTTCTACGATCTGCGCGGGCCAAGCATTGCGGTCGATACGGCTTGCTCGTCTTCGCTGGTGGCGATCGATCTCGCGTGCGCGGCGCTGCGCGAGCGGTCCTGCGGAATGGCGCTCGCCGGCGGGGTGAGCCTGATGCTCTCGGCCGAAGCCAACATCTGCTTTTCGAAGATGCAGGCGCTGTCGCCCGACGGACGGACGAAAGCGTTCGATGCCTCGGCCAACGGTTTCGGGCGGGGTGAAGGCTGTGGGATGCTGTTGCTCGAGCGCCTGGAAGACGCCAGGCGCAACGGGCATCCCGTGCTGGCCGTGATTCGTTCGAGCGCCGTCAATCAGGACGGACGCACCAACGGCCTGACGGCGCCGAGCGTGGACGCGCAGAAGGAACTGCTGCGGTTCGCGCTCGAACGCGGCGGCCTGAAACCTGCGGACGTCGGCTATCTGGAGGCGCATGGGACCGGAACGTCGCTCGGCGATCCGATCGAGATGGAAGCCGTGGCGGAGGTGCTCGGCGCGAATCGGAATGAGCCGCTATGGGTCGGCTCCGTCAAGACGAACATCGGACATCTTGAAGCCGCTGCGGGCGTCGCCGGCGTGATCAAGACGGTGCTCGCGCTGCGCCATGCGAAGTTGCCTGCGCACCTGCATTTCCGCAACCCGAGCCCCCACATTCCGTGGAAGGGACTGCCGGTCAGGATTCCGCTCGACCTGACGGAGTGGCGAAACGGGGCCGGGCCGCGGCGGGCCGGAATCAGCAGCTTTGGGTTCAGCGGTACCAATGCGCACATGATCCTCGAAGAGGCGCCGCCGGTTTTACAAAACGAACCCAATCCGGAGGACGGCCCGTTGCTGCTGTGCCTCTCGGCGCGGGATGAAGCGGCGCTCGAACGGGTCGCGGCGCGAGCCGAGACTTTTTACAAAATGAACCCAAATTTGCCGGGTTCGGAGGTTGGCCGGGCGTATCGCACCTCGCGAAACCACCTTCTCGAACGGATGGCGCGGGTTGGCAACAAGATCATCCGCGGCCGGGCGCAGAATCGGGTTCGTTTTGTGTTTGTGTTCACCGGCCAGGGTGCCCAGTACGCTGGCATGGGCAAGGACTTGTACGCCGCCGAGCCCGTCTTCCGCGCCGCGTTCGACCGGTGCGCCGCGGCGTTTGGCGCATCGGGTTTAGCGGGATTGGGTTCGTTTTGTTTTTCCGGCAGCGGGCCCTGCGGGCTGACGATCGACGACACCCAAGTCACCCAGCCGGCGTTGTTCGCGATCGGGTTCGCTTTGTACGAGTTGATCGCGAGCTGGGGCGTTGGGCCCGAGGCGGTTTTCGGACACAGTATCGGAGAGTACGTGGCTGCGACGGTCGCCGGAGTGTTTTCGCTTGAAGACGCCTGCCGCGTGGTGGCGGCGCGCGGCGCTCTGATGCAGAGGCTTCCCCGCAACGGCGGGATGGCTTCTATATATAAGGATGCGGCCGGGGCCGCCGAAGCCTTGCGGCCTTACACAGGGCGGCTCGAAATCGCCGCAATCAATTCGCCCGAGAACGTTACTGTTTCGGGCGACGCCGCTGCGTTCGACAGCTTCCTTGAGGCGCTCGATGGACACGGCGTCCGCTGTAAGCGCCTCACGGTTTCGCATGCGTTTCATTCGCCCCTGATGGATCCGATCCTCGCGGAGTTCCACCGCGTAGTGGCGGAAATTCGGCGTTCGGCGCCGCGGCTGACGCTGTATTCGAATCTCAGCGGGAATGCGCAGGCCGATTTCACTTCGCCCGATTATTGGTGCGAGCAGCTTCGGCGGGCGGTTCGATTTGAAGATTGCGTGCGGACAGCTTCGGAGCGCAAGGCAGTATTTTTGGAGATCGGCCCGGCGCCGGTGTTGAGCGGTTTCGGCAAACAGATCGATGCGCGGGCCGTCTGGATTCCGACTCTGCGGCGCGGCCAACCGGACCGCGAGCAGATCCTCGAAACCTTGGGGCATCTTTACGTGCAGGGCGCGCCGATCGATTGGAAGGCGCTTGGCCGCCCCGCGAATTACGTACGCTTGCCGAATTATCCGTTTGAGCGGCAGCGGTTCTGGATGGAGCGCGCCGATATCGAGCGATCGGGGGAACCGTTGTCAACTGGACAGGCGGAAACGCCTGTCCAATCTGAAGGGAAAGGAATGGAGCAAACGAAAGTCCTGAGCGAACTGGCCACAGTCCTGCGCGATAACGCGGGATTCGAGAACGTCGATCCGAAAACAAACCTGCTCGAACTGGGCATCGATTCGTTGATGCTGATGGCGACGCGCCAGCAGATTATCGACAAGTGGGGCGTCGAGATCGCGGTCAGCAAGTTCTTCGGTGGGCTGTCGACGCTGGAGAAGATCGCCGCGTACGTGGAGCGCGAGTCGCGGGTCGCGGCGGCGCCCAAACCGCAGCCGGCTGCTCCCGCTCCGGCGCCGGTGATTTGCGCGCTACCGCGGAAGCCTGCACCGCCGGTTGCCGCGCCTGCCAATGCGAGCGGGCTCGAAGCCCTCTTCGCGCAGCAGTTGCAGACCATGTCCCAACTGATGCAAGGCCAGTTGGATGCATTGCGCGGCATGGGCGTGGCACCTGCTCCCGCG
>JAFAHL010000404.1 GCA_019237215.1 Hyphomicrobiales bacterium
CTGATCTTGATGGCCGCGAGCCGTGCCGCGTCGTCGCCGACCGGCGACGTCACGGCGCCACCTTCGCCTTTGGGCGGCTGGAATCCGATGACGTTGTAGAGCGTGCGCTCGCAGCCCGGCATCTTGCTGTCGGGCAGTCCGCCGTCAAACCCTTTGAGGTCCTTGAAACGGGCGACGCGCTTTAGCATCTCGGCCCGGGACAATGCAATCCTCGGCAGCGTTTCCATGAGATTCCTCCGTGCGTTAGCACGATTGCTTCAACCGTCGCTTGCGGCCATCAATTGCCCAGCAGATCCCGGCTGACGATGAGCCGCATCACCTCATTGGTGCCTTCGAGAATCTGGTGGACGCGCAGATCGCGCAAGACCCGCTCGATCGGGTGGTCGCGCAGATAGCCGTAGCCCCCGTGAAGTTGCAGGCAGCCGTTGACCACGTCGAAGCCGGTATCGGTCGCCAGCCGCTTGGCCATGGCCGCAAGGCGCGTGGCGGCGCCCTCGCGCCGATCGAGCGCCGCAGCCGCTCGGTAGAGCATCAGGCGCGACGCCTCGAGCCCGGTTGCATAGTCTGCGACGCGAAAGCCGAGCGCCTGGAAATCCGCGAGGCGCGTGCCGAACTGCTTTCGCTCCTTCATGTAGGCGATAGTGCGCTCAAGGCAGAACTGGGCGCCGCCGAGCGAGCAGGCCGCAATATTGAGGCGCCCGCCATCGAGCCCGCTCATGGCGATCTTGAAGCCCTCTCCTTCGGCGCCGACGCGGTTTGCAACCGGGACGCGGCACGCTTGGAAGATCACCATGGCGGTCGGCTGCGAATGCCAGCCGAGTTTTTTCTCCTGCGCGCCGAAGGTGAGCCCGGGGGTGCCGTTCTCGACCAAGAAGCAAGAGATGCCGTGCGGACCCCCTTCTCCCGTGCGCGCCATCACGAGGTAGACGTCGGAGCGGCTACCGCCCGAAATGAACGCCTTGGTGCCATCGAGCACGTAATGATCGTGCCGGCGCTGCGCGTGGGTTTTCAGGCTCGCGGCGTCCGAGCCGGAGTCCGGCTCGGTCAGGCAATAGCTGCCGAACTTGGCCATGGTGCAGAGATCGGGAAGAAAGCGCTGCCGCAACTCGCTCGAACCGTAAGCATCGATCATCCACGCAACCATGTTGTGGATCGAGAGATAGGCGGCAGTCGAGGGACAGCCCTGCGCCAGCTCCTCGAAGATCAGGACGGCATCGAGGCGCGAGAGCGCGGAGCCGCCGACGTCGGCGGCCACGTAGATGCCGCCGAGGCCCAACGCCGCGGCCTCCCGCAGCGCGTCGACCGGGAAAATCTCGTCTTCGTCCCATTGCCGTGCAAACGGCATCATCGCCGCGCGCGCGAAGGCGCGCGCGGTCTCCTTGATCGCACGTTGTTCCTCGGTGAGCTCGAAGTCCATGACGGCGACCGATAACGGCAGCCCGTTCGACCGTCAATCGATCACCGGGCCATCGGGAGAAGGAACGCCCATTGCCGATCGGCAACAACGCCGGCCCACCGCGATCGGGCGTGGCGGGATCATCCGAACATCCACGAGCTCGGGTTCGCAATCGGTTTGTTGTCATTAAGCGCCAGCACGCCTTTGACGTTGCGCACGAGCGACCAGACGAACCACAAGAACAACACGGCGATCCCGACGACGGCCGTGGTGAGGACTATTCCGATTGCAATATACAAAAGCCCGATCCAGAACGTGCGAATTTGAAACCGGTAATGCGTGTTCAGAAGCGGATCGGCGGATGGGAGCTGGACATGCGCAATGATGACCCCGATGAGGGCTGTTATCCCCGTGAAATAGGAGACGAAATAGAGGATGTAGATAATCAGCGCGATCTGCCTGCCGGAAACCGTGGATTGCCGCGACGGATCGGGTCCCGGAGCCGACATGGGGAGCCTTGCCGAGGATGACCGGCCCATCGTGGCACGGTAAGCGATGCAACGGCAAGGCGAAGCCGCCGTGCGCCGTCGTATGCCTTCGCAGTTTCATGGCGGCCGCCGACCCGTAAGCGCGACGCAAGAGACTCCGAGCACAGTCCGCAATTATACTGGCGAGGCCACACCACGATCGGGGGGTCGAGATCACCACAGCATCAGCGAGGTTTCCCGCAGTTGCGCCCGCATGGACGCGATGGGGCCAACTCGTCCTCGGCATCATCTGCATGGTGATGATCGCCAACCTGCAATACGGCTGGACGCTGTTCATCGATCCGATCGAGCAGAAATACCACTGGGGCCGGGCGGCCATTCAGGTCGCCTTCACGATCTTCGTCGTGACTGAAACGTGGCTGCAGCCCCTCGGAGGGTACTTGATCGATCGTTTCGGCCCGCGGGTCATGGTGTGCATCGGCGGCGCGCTGGTCGCGATCGCCTGGGCCATCAATTCCGTGGCCGACTCGCTCGCTCTATTCTACCTCGCCGCGATCATCACCGGGCTCGGCGCCAGTCCGATCTTCGGCGCCACCGTCGGCAACGCGCTGAAATGGTTTCCCGACCGGCGCGGCCTTGC
>JAFAHL010000417.1 GCA_019237215.1 Hyphomicrobiales bacterium
GTACCGGAAACGGGATGAGTATGGCCGACGACAATACGTTACGACGTTATCGCTCCAATGATCCACATCGTCGCGCGGCCGAGCGAGGAGGCAAGTGCCCGCGATCCGCTGGCCGAGCTTGCCCGTCTGCTCGGGCAGAGCGATCCATTCGCCGATCTCGGGCGAAGCAATGCGCGCGAGCGGCAGGCAGAAGCGCACGACGCGCCGGCGACCGCGCCGCAGGACTGGCAGGCCGCCCCGGTGCGCGAACCGCAGTTTGCCGCCGGCGATATGCCGCGCCGCTCGGCCCAAGGCTCGAACTATGGCTCGAGCTACGCGACGGGCCGCGATTACGCCCAGCCGCCAGCCCCGGAGCCTGCGGGTTGGCACGCCGACAGCCGGTTCTATGACGAGCCCCAGCTCAGGGCAAACCAGCAGAGCCAGCACTACGACGAGCAGAACCAGCAGTACGAGCAGAGCCAGCACTACGACGAGCAGAGCCAGCAGTACGAGCAGAGCCAGCAGTACGACGACGACCGCACGGATGGCGGCCAATTCGACGCTCAGGAGGCCGAGTACGCCTACCGGGACGACGTGCCGCTCGATCCGCATGAACACGAGGCGTATGACGACGCGCCGCGCGCACGGCGTGGCGGCTTCGCCACCGCGCTCGCCATCATCGGTTGCGCCGTGCTCGGCACCGCCGGCGCCTACGCCTATCGGAGCTACTACGGCAATCCCGGTTCGACCCAACCGCCGCCGGTCATCACGGCCGACAACTCCACGCCGACAAAGATCGTGCCCGAGAGCGCCGGCGGTCCGCAATCGAGCAACCTCGTGCAGGGTCGGTCGGCCAACGCCGACAAGGAACGGATCGTGTCGAAGCAGGAGGAGCCGGTCGCGCTCAAGGAGCCTGGAACCCAGGGCGCTGCGCGCGTCGTGTCATCGGCGCCGGTCGCGCCGGGGCAGGGTGCGGGCGCATCGACCGAGCCCAAGAAGATCCGCACCGTGGTCATTCACGCGGATGCATCCGATGTAAGCGGAAAGCCGGTGACGAGCCAGCCTGCGCCCGCGCAGGCTGCTGCCGCGGCGCGGTCGAATGCCGTGCCGGCCGCCCCGAATGCGGCGCCAGCCGCCCCGGCCGCCCCGAAAGCGGCAACGGCCTCGGCGGCGCGCAACAGCGGCCCGATCTCGCTCGAGCCGCAGCCGAGCGAACCGGCCGCAGCCCCGCCAGCCCGCACGCGCACCGCAGCGGCGCCGCCGCCCTCCACTCGGAGCGCGCCTGAGGCGACGGAGAACGCGGCGGGTGGCTTCGTGGTGCAGCTCTCCTCGCAGAAGAGCGAGGCGGAAGCGCAATCTTCCTTCCGCAGCTTGCAGGCAAAATTCCCGAACGAGCTTGGCGACCTGCAGCCGATCATCCGCCGCGCAGACCTGGGCAGCAAAGGGGTCTTCTACCGGACCCTGGTTGGGCCTTTTACCTCGGCCCAAGAGGCG
Organism: Hyphomicrobiales bacterium; assembly: GCA_019237215.1. Classification (GTDB taxonomy): domain Bacteria; phylum Pseudomonadota; class Alphaproteobacteria; order Rhizobiales; family Xanthobacteraceae; genus VAZQ01. Next base: position 1,474 of record JAFAHL010000417.1, read on the forward strand.
AGCCAGTTCTGCGCCACCTACAAGGCCGCCGGCGGCCAATGCGTGGTTCCGAACAACTGAGTTGCGCCTGACCCTTGCGGCAGGCGCGGGCTAATCCGCGCCGATGGCGGTACGCGCTTTCATCACCGGGCTTGCGGGTACAACGGTGACGCCTGCCGAGCGCACGTTCCTGCGCGAGCGCGAGCCGTGGGGGTTCATTCTCTTCAAGCGCAACGTCGAGACGCCGGCGCAAGTGCGCCGCCTGACGGCGTCGATTCGCGACGCGGTCGGGCGCGAAGCGCCGGTGCTCGTGGACCAGGAAGGCGGCCGCGTCCAGCGGCTCGGACCGCCGCATTGGCCGTCCTATCCGCCCGGTGCCGCCTACGGCCGCGTCTACGACCGCAACGCGGCGGAGGGGATAAAGGCGGCGTATCTCGGCGCCCGGCTGATCGCCGCCGATCTTGCCGCGGTCGGGGTCGACGTGGATTGCCTGCCGATTGCCGATGTCCCCGTCGCCGGCGCGGACTCCGTCATTGGCGATCGGGCTTATGGGGATACCGCGGAAAAGGTCGCTTTGCTGGCGCGCGCGGTGGCCGACGGCTTGTTGGCCAGCGGGGTTCTGCCGGTGCTCAAGCATATTCCCGGGCATGGCCGCGCCACCGCGGACAGCCATAGCGCGCTTCCCATCGTCGAGACCGACCGCGAAACGCTGAGGACCACCGACTTTGCCGCGTTCCGCCCCCTCTGTGATCTACCGCTTGGGATGACCGCCCATATCGTATACACGGCTATCGATCCTATTGCTCCGGCCACGACTTCGGTCACTCTGATCCGGGACGTGATTCGGGACTGGCTGGGATTTCGCGGTCTGCTGATGAGCGACGACATCTCCATGGAGGCCTTGTCCGGCTCGATCGAGGCGCGCGCGCGCGCAGCGATAGCGGCGGGTTGCGACGTCGTCCTCCATTGCAACGGCGAGCTTGACGAGATGCGGGCGGTCGCATCCGCCGTGCCCGTACTCACCGGCGAAGCCGCGGCCCGGGCGGACGCCGCGCTCGCGCGTCGCGGGCATGTCGTGAAGGATGATCCTGCGGCGCTGCGCGCCGAATGGGCGGCGCTGATCGATACCGGCGCGACTGCCTGGAGAGCGATCTCATGACCCCCGACGAGATCCAATTCGAAGCCGACCTTGCAGCCGACCGGGCAACGAGCGAACCGGCATTGGTGGTCGATGTCGAGGGTTTCGAAGGCCCGCTCGACCTCTTGCTCGCGCTCGCGCGCCAGCAGAAGGTCGACCTCGCCAAAATTTCGATCCTGGCGCTCGCGGACCAGTATCTCGCCTTCATCGAGGAGGCGCGCAAGCTCAGACTCGAGCTGGCGGCCGATTATCTCGTGATGGCGGCGTGGCTCGCCTATTTGAAGTCGCGCCTGTTGTTGCCGGAAACGAACGCGCCCGAAGGGCAGAGTGCTGAGGATATGGCGGTCGCGCTGGCATTGCGGCTCAAGCGTCTTGAGGCCATCCGCGACGTTGCGGAGCGTCTGTTCGGCCGCGCGCAGCTCGATCGTGACGTGTTCCGGCGCGGCCAGCCCGAGCCGATGGCGCACATCAAGCACCCGCAATATTCGGCGACGCTCTACGATTTGCTCTCGGCTTACGCGCAACAACGGCAAAAGTCGGCTCTCGCGCATGTGCGTCTGGTCAAGCGCACCGTCTGGTCGCTGGCCGAGGCACGCGAAGCGCTCGAGCGGCTGATCGGGCGCTCACCCGATTGGACGCGGCTCGACGAGTTTCTGATCTCGTACGTGGTCGAGCCGTCGCTCGCGCCGACGGTGTTTGCGTCGAGCTTTGCCTCCACCCTCGAAATGGTGCGCGAGGGCGTGATGGAGGTGCATCAGCAGGGGGCGTTTGCGCCGCTCTACGTGCGCAAGCGTCAACCTGCTGAAAATGGGGTGCCTGATCCGGGCGGCGTGGCGGTGCCGCCCGCGGACGGCAAGGAATAGAGGAGGCCCAGCGATGCCGAAGTTGAAAGTGGTGATGCCGGACGACGAGCCGGACAATGCGGCCGAACCGCGGGCCGAAGAGCTTCGCCTGCTGGAGGCAATGCTGTTCGCCTCGGCCGAGCCGCTTGACGAGACGTCGCTGGCGGAGCGACTGCCGCAGGGGGTCGATGTGCACGCGGCGCTGCTGCGCCTGCAGGAGGAATACGCCGCGCGCGGCGTTCATCTCGTTCGAATCGGCGGGAAATGGACCTTCCGCACCGCGAGCGATCTCTCCTGGCTGTTGAGCAAAGAAACGGTCGAGACGCGCAAGCTCTCGCGCGCGGCAATCGAGACGCTCGCCATCATCGCCTATCACCAGCCGGTGACGCGGGCGGAGATCGAGGACATCCGCGGGGTGACGACCTCCAAGGGATCGGTCGATGTGCTGCTCGAGACCGGCTGGATTCGCCCACGCGGGCGGCGCAAATCGCCCGGCCGCCCGGTGACCTACGGCACCAGCGAGGCGTTCCTCTCGCATTTCGGGCTCGATGCGGTGGGCGACCTGCCGGGGCTGGAGGAACTCAAGGGCTCGGGCCTGCTCGACGGGCGGCTGCCGCCCGGCTTCTCGGTGCCGATGCCGTCGGACGATCCGGCCCTGCGCGACGACGAGGATCCGCTGGAACCCGGCGAGCTCGATCTTGGCCTCGCGCCGCCGCCGGAGCGCACCGGCGAGGAGTGAGGCGTCGTGCTCCCGCGTGCGTGGCGCCGCGCCGACCGTCCGGGCGCAAGACGATCGATTTGCGTTAACGCGGCGAAACGCCGCTGAGCTGCGCGGTTCCGCGGCCTGCGGGCCGCGATGGCGCTTGCGCGCCGGCGCAAGCGCGGGGGCGAAGTCCTTGTTTTTGCCGCGCCCGAAGCCTAGCTTCTGGTCAAAGCCGAGAGACGAGACGGGCGTGCGGTCTCGTCGACGCGGAGGGTTTGCGCATGGGTTCAATGAGCATCTGGCACTGGATTCTGGTTCTGGCCGTGGGCCTTCTGCTGTTCGGCGGGCGCGGCAAGATCTCGGAGCTGATGGGCGATTTCGCCAAGGGCATCAAGTCGTTCAAGAAAGGGCTGACGGAGGAAGAAAAATCCGAGACCGAGCCCGTCAAGACCGATCCGAAGACGATCGACCACCAGCCA
>JAFAHL010000459.1 GCA_019237215.1 Hyphomicrobiales bacterium
TCGGCACCGCGTCGAGATCGAGATCGACACCGAGATCGCCCTTGGCGCCCATCTCGACCGCAGAGCAAGTCAGCCCCGCCGCGCCCATGTCCTGGATCGCGATCACGCAATCGGCGGCCATGATTTCCAGACACGCTTCCAGCAGCAGCTTTTCGGCGAAGGGATCGCCGACCTGCACCGTCGGGCGCTTCTCCTCCGAGGCATCGTCGAATTCGGCCGATGCCATCGAGGCGCCGTGAATGCCGTCGCGCCCGGTCTTGGAGCCCAGATAGACGATCGGCATGTTCACGCCGGAAGCCGCCGCGTAGAAAATCTTGTCGGCATCGGCGAGGCCAACCGCCATCGCATTGACGAGGATGTTGCCGTCATAGCGGGTGTGAAAACGCACCTGCCCGCCCACGGTCGGCACGCCGAAGGAATTGCCGTAGCCGCCGATGCCGGCGACTACACCGGCGACGAGATGCCGGGTCTGCGGGTGCGAGGGCGCGCCGAAGGAGAGCGCATTGAGACAGGCGATCGGCCGCGCGCCCATGGTGAAGACGTCGCGCAAAATGCCGCCGACCCCGGTGGCGGCGCCCTGATAGGGCTCGATGTAGCTCGGATGGTTGTGGCTCTCCATCTTGAACACGACCGCGAGCCCGTCGCCGATATCGATGACGCCGGCGTTCTCGCCCGGGCCCTGAATCACCCACGGCGCCTTCGTCGGCAGCGTGCGCAGATGGATTTTCGAGGATTTGTACGAGCAATGCTCGTTCCACATGGCCGAGAAAATGCCGAGTTCGGTGATCGAAGGTTCGCGGCCCACGAGCGCAAGAATGCGCTGATATTCTTCGGGCGTGAGCCCGTGTGCCGCCACCAGCGCGGGGCTGATCTTCGCCCGCCTGGAAGCCTTCGAGCGCGGTCTAACGCTCCGCGCTGGTTGCTTGCTCGTCCGTGCCGACGATTTTCGAAATGCCTTGGCCATGGTCCCAAATGTCATCGCTGGGCATAAGCGCGTTTACGCGCGTCTTCCACGCGCTATGCACGGCAACCTACGACAGCCCCGCTTCCACAGCATCATGCACAGGTGAAGTCTAGATGACGCTTGATATCGCGGCAGGCGCGTTATGCCGCTTGCTTGAAGTGATCGACCAGCCCCGCGAACAGACCGCGCCCATCCGTCGATCCGAGCGCCGCTTCGACGTGGTTCTCCGGGTGCGGCATCATACCGAGCACGTTGCCCGTCTCGTTGAGCACGCCGGCGATGGCGTTGGTCGCGCCGTTGACATTGAAGGCCGCCGCGAGCGTCCCATCGGGCGCGGCATAGCGGAACAGCACCCTGCCCTCGCCCTCGAGCCGCGCGATGGTCGCTTCATCGGCGACATAATTGCCCTCGCCGTGGGCGATCGGTACGCGGATCACCTGTCCGGCGTTGTAGCCGCGGGTGAAGGGCGTATCGGAGCGCTCGATGCGCAGGTAGACATCGTGGCAGATGAATTTCAGCGCTGCATTGCGCATCAGCACGCCGGGCAGCAGTCCCGCTTCGCACAGGATCTGAAAGCCGTTGCAGATGCCGAGCAAGAGGCCGCCGCGCTCGGCGTGGGCGCGCACCGCGCGCATGATCGGCGCGCGCGCGGCGATCGCGCCGCAGCGCAGATAATCGCCATAGGAGAAGCCGCCCGGCACCACCACGAGGTCGGTGCCCGCCGGCAATGAGGTGTCGGCATGCCAGACCATGGCCGGCTCGCGGCCGCTGATGAACGTGAGCGCGCGCGCCATGTCGCGCTCGCGATTGATGCCGGGAAAGACGACGACGGCGGACCTCATCAAAGTCCGAGCTCCTTCTCCGCCCAGCGCAGCACCAAGTCGCCGTTGAGGAAGCCCAAGGCGGCGCGCTCGGCTGTCGGAACGTCGTCGGCCACGACGGTTGCGACCACCACGTCGCACTTATCGTTGAAGGCGATGGCGAGCGCGGTGCGCGGCGAGCCATAGCGCATGGCGACCTGATAGGGCCGGCTGCGGCCTTTCATCCAGCCGACGGTGATCGCACGCCCCTCGCGCAATCCGTCGAACTTGGCGCTCAGCAGTTCGAGGTCGCCCACGCGGTCGAGCTCCGCGTCGTCCGATACCCCGGTCGCGCAATTGCAGAAGCCGAGCTTGGCGCGCAGGTAGAGGCTGATGTCGGCGCCGCAATCGGCCGCCGGGCAGCGGAATGCGCGGCCGATGCCCCATTGGTCGAGCGGGAACGGCCATTTGACCTCGCTCCAGGCGGCGGGCTTTCCCGCATCGGCCGGTTGCTGGCCGGCGCCGAGCGTCATGGTGTCGCCCGCCAACACGCCCGCCATGCCCAGCGCGACCACGATACCGGCGCGTTGTGCGATCATTTCACCTCGACCTGATAGTTCTCGATCAGCGTATTGGCGAGGAGCTTGTCGGCCGCCTGCTTGAGCGCGGCCTGCGCCGCTTTGCGATCGCGCCCCTTGATCTCGATATCGAAGACCTTGCCCTGGCGCACGCTCGCGACGCCTTCGATGCCGAGCGATTTGAGCGCCCCTTCGATCGCCTTGCCCTGGGGATCGAGGATGCCGGATTTGAGGGTGACGGTGACGCGGGCCTTCATCGGGATCCTGCAAGCATCGATATGGCGCGAATCGCTCAAAGCGCAAGCCGCGCGAGCACCCCGCCCGATTGCGCGCGCGGGGCGCATGCGCGCAACCGAAGTTTAGGCACAAAGCGCTTCAGTGCACAGGGGCGGCTGTTGATTGCTCGAGGAGCCGCCCGCGGCCGGCAACGCGGCCGCTCTCGCCGACGAGCCGCAGCGCCGC
>JAFAHL010000479.1 GCA_019237215.1 Hyphomicrobiales bacterium
GGCGCGGCTTGCGGCTCACACGTGTGGGCAGTCCGTTGCGCACCACGAATTCGATCTCACAGCGCCGCACGCCCATGTCCTTCAGGATACGATCGTCGAGCTGCTCGAGCGCACGAATGGCGCTGCGGCGGCGTCGTTCGGCAGCCAGGTCTCGCGCCATTTGCATGCTCCGCAGGAGGAGCCTGCGCAGCCATTTTGTGGTCGCGCGCATGGCGGCGCGTGTGCAGGCCGCAATGGCGAGATTGCGTTCAATCGAGGCTAGCCGCTGGAGTTCGAAGGACGAAATCGGCGGGCTCGAATTGTCTTTCACGGTCATGGTCGCCTCCTCTACGCCCCGGTGGCGTCGATGCTGCTTCGCGGCGCGGGGGCTCTACGCCACGGCGCGCAGCAGGGAGTCCGCACGCCTAGCCCGGAGCGGACCGGCAGGCTTGGAGGAAGGCTTCGCGCGAGCGGGAATTTTTCTGGAGATTTTCTGCAGATGCTCGAAAATCACGCCATATCAAGGAGTTCCCACCTCCTCAGGATGAGGGCGGAGAGGTTCCTTAGGATGAGGGCGGCGCGAACATCAACGCTTGCGCCTCCCTGGCGGCATCTTCCATGGTCATGAAGACTGCGCCAGCGGCCGCCAAATCCTTCAGCAGCCCCTCCAGCGCGAGCATGCGGTAGCCGCGTCCGATCACGTAGGGATGCATGGTGTAGGTCAGCACGCCCCAGTCGACCGTCTGCTGCATGTAGCGGAACTCGTCGAGCCAATTCTCCATCACCGTGCGCGCCGACTGCAGGCCGGGCAGCACCGCGGTCGGCGTGCGCACGAACTCGAAATGCGGATAGTCGTCGAGCGACCAGCTGATCGGCATCTCGATCAGCTCGCTTTCCTCGCCGTAATCGTATGGTTTGCCGAGCTCGACCTGATCGCCACGGCGCGCGCGATAGGGCCAATAGTCGGCGCCCATCAGGCTCGAGTCGTAGAGGAAGCCGTGGGCGAGCAAGAGATCGACCGTGCTCTCGCTCAAATCCCACGACGGCGAGCGATAGCCGCGCGCCTTTCGGCCGGTCAGGCGGGCGATGGCCTCGTTGGCACGCACGAGATCCGCTTCCTCTTGCGCGCGCGTCTGTTGTGCCGGTGGGATGTGCGCCCAACTGTGATGCGCCACTTCATGCCCGTCCGGCAGCAGCGCCTCGCAGGCGCGCGCATGGCTCTCGATGGTAAATCCCGGCACGAACCAGGTCGCGCGAATCCCATGAGACTTGAGCAAGGCAAGAATCCGCTGCGCGCCGATAAGGCCGAACTCCCCGCGCGAGAGCATCGTCGGGCTCGTCATGCCGCGGGCGATGAAACCCGATTGGGTGTCGAAGTCGAAAGTCAGGCAGACGATGTGGCGAGGCACCTTCCCCTCCCGCGACGTGGACACGCATGCAACCGGCATAGCATAGTCTAACGAAGACCTCCCCTCACCTGCAGCGAGGCAACGGAATTGCACGATGGCGAGCCACACGATCGGCATCATTGTCAACGGCGCGACCGGCCGCATCGGCTCGACCCAACATCTGGCGAACGCCTTGATCCCGATCATCGACGAGGGCGGGCTTGCGCTCGGCGACGATCGACTGGTTCCGCGTTTGCTGCTCGCGGGCCGCGACGCCGCGCGCCTCGCCGCCGTCGCGCGCGCCCACAAGCTCGCGGATTGGACCACCGATCTCGACGCCGCGCTCGCCGACCCCGCCTACGCGATCTTCTTCGACGCGGCCGCAACGCAAGGGCGCATCGGCGTATTGGAAAAGGCGATCGCCGCCGGCAAACACGTCTATTGCGAAAAGCCGCTGTCCCCGGCCGCCGCGCAGGGCTTGGCTTTGCTGCGGGAGGCGCGCAGGCGCGGCGTCAAGCACGGCGTCGTCGAGGATAAGATCCATCTGCCGGGACTGCAGAAGCTTGCCGCGCTCACGCGCGGTGGAGAGCTCGGGCGCGTGGTGGGATTCAAGCTCGAGTTCGGCTGGTGGGTGTTCGACGGCAGCGAGCAGCCCTGCCAGCGGCCGAGTTGGAATTATCGCGCCGGCGGCGGCGGCATCATCCTCGATATGTACCCGCACTGGCGCTACGTCATCGAGACCATCGTCGGCCGCATCGTGCGGGTGGCGTCGAGCGCATGGATCGCCACGCCGGAGCGCATCGACGAGCGGGGCGAGCGCTATGGCGTTGCGGTCGAGGATTCGGCCGCGACGCTGCTCGAGCTCGAGGGCGGCGCCTTCGGCACCATCGTGAGCTCATGGGCAACGCGCGTGCGCCGCGACGACCTGCTCACGCTGCAGGTCGATGGAAGCAAGGGCTCGGCGGTCGCGGGCCTGCATCGATGCCACGTGCAGTCGACGGCGCACACGCCGGCGATCGCCCATTTCAGCGTGATGCGCGACATCGGCGCCGACTACCGCAGCGGATGGATCGAGGCGCCGCCGCTCGCGACCTATTGCAACCCTTACCGCGTGGGCTGGGAAGCATTTCTGCGGCATGTGGCGGCCGACGCGCCGCTTGCGTGCGACTTCGCGGCCGGCATTCGCGACGTCGCATTCGCGGACGCCTGCCATCGCAGCATGCGGGAGCGGAGGTGGGTTGTATTCCCGCCGCTAGGGGAGGAACAAGCGCGATAAATACGCTTGTCGTCCCCGAAAGCGGGGACCCATATCTACAGCGCGCGCCGCGACGCAGAACAGTGCAGCGTACTCGGTGCGCTCCCCTCCCCCTTGTGGGGAGGGGTCGGGGGTGGGGGTCGGAGTTGCAGGACGTATCTCACGCCACAACGACGACCCCCACCCCGCCCGCCTTCGCTGCGCTTCGGCGGGCGACCCTCCTCACGAGGGGGAGGGTAAAGACCGAGTTTGCCGCTCGATTGATTCCGTCACTTGGCGGACGCTCTGGAAGCGGTGGTTATGGGTTCCCGCTTACGCGGGAACGACAGCACGTCACGCCGCGGCGGCGGATTTGCCGATCGCGGCATTCACGCGCGGCATGACCTCCTCGGCCATCAACTGCATCGAGCGCTTGTTGAGCGCGGGCTCGACCCAATCCATCCCGGCGTAGACCAACTCGCCGAAATCGCCGATCTCCTCGCGCAACGCCAGGATCTGGTCGACCACCTTGTTGACGCTGTCGTGGATCACGCAGTGATCCATGACGTAGTCGTGGGTGATCTCCGCGTCGGGCTGCTCCTTGTACGACTTGAACACGTAGAGCCGGTTGCCGCGCTCCATCTTGGCGCGCATCTGCTCGTAATAGAACCGGTACGGGCTGTTCTCGTCGTAGCGGCCGTAGCGCGCCGCCGCCTTGTCGTCGTCGAGCACGCAGATCGCGCGCGCCACCCGCCAGTCCGCGACGTTCGCTTGCGCGCCCGCCTCGGCCTTGCCCTTGCAGTAATTCTGCCAGTGCGACTTCAGATGCTTGGACAAGAGGAAGTTGGCCGACAGCGGATGGAAGTCGCGCTTTCCCATCAGCACGACGCCGGGCGAGAACGGCGCCACCACCGTGCCCACGATCTCCGGCCGCGGCTTCTGGTAGGGCTTGGCCATGATGCCGACACCGAGATCGAGCGTCATGGTGCGCGCGGTCGAGACCTTGTAGCGGTTGTCGGGAAAGTCGATGTCGTAGGGAGGACCGCGCTCCCAGATGGCGAGGATGACGTCGATCGCTTCGGCGAACATCTTGTTGCGATCCTCGTCCAGGATGCCGAGCGCCTCGGCATCGGTGGTCAGCGCGCCGGGGCTCACGCCCAGGATGAAGCGGCCCTCCGCCAGATGATCGAACATCGCCGCCTGCACCGCGATCAGCACGGGGTGCATATGTGAGAGGTTCGCGGTGCCGGTGGCGAGCTTGATCCGCGTCGTCGCCGGGATCAGCGAGGCGTGGAACATCATGCTGTTGGTGATGGTCTCGCAGGCGTCGGTGAGGTGCTCGCCCATGAAGGCGTCGTGAAAACCGAGCTTGTCGGCGAGGATGATGGCCTCGCGGTCCTCCTGGAGCGTCTCGGCCCAGTCGCGGTGCATGGGGTGCACCGGCATGGTGAAGTAGCCCAACCTCATTCCCGTCTCCAGTCGCGCGCAACCCAGCGATTGGGCCGCCGAAGCGGGTCATGTGGCCCAATTTGCCGCGCTGGCACAAGCATCAATTTGTGCGCCGGTCCATGCCCTGGGGGCGCGTCAGAAGACGCGAGTGAACGCGCTTAGGCCCCGGCCGTGACCCGGTCCCACATCGTCACCCGCGGGCTCGACCACGCAAGTCGGGTAAACCCGACTTGCGCACTTAAAGCACCCGAAATCGGGTGGACCCGACTTCGGGTGGTCCATCATTCTTGGCGAAAAGTTTTGCGAAAAAGATGGATGGCCGGGTCAAGCCCGGCCATGACGGCGCATCTGCCCTACATCGTCTTCGCCGCGGCGACGAGCTGATCGAGCGCCTTGCCCCAGCCCTCGCTGAAGCCCATGCGATCGTGCGCGTTGCGATCCTTCTCGTCCTTGTGCATGGCAAGCGCGGTGTATTTCGTTCCCTTTCCCTGCGGCTCCATCATGATGATCGCGGTGAAGGTCGGGACGTCGAAGGTGGGATCGGACGGCCGGTAGCCGGGCTTGAGCGCCACGGTCCAGATGAGCTTGCGGTTCGCCACGATCTCGAGGAAGCAGCCGACGTTCGTGATCTCTTGACCCTCCGGTGAGCGCATCACCGTGCGGAAGATGCCGCCGGGGCGAAGGTCGATTTCGCAATCGACCGTTTTCCACGGCACCGGCGTGAACCATTTCTTGACATGCGCGGGCACGGTCCACGCCGCCCATACGAGCTCGGGCGCGACGTCGACCACGCGCTCCAGAACGAGATCGAGCCGCGGATCGTGTTGTAACGTGACGGTCACTTCATCTCCTCCTTCAGCTCCAGCAGATACTTGTCGAGTTGATCGAGGCGGCGCTCCCACAGCGCGCGCTGTCGCGCCATCCAGCGCTCCGCCGCTTTCAGCGGCTGCGGCACGAGCCGATAGGTGCGCACGCGGCCGACCTTGCGCGAACGGACCAGGCCGCTCTCCTCGAGCACGTCGAGATGCTGCGCGAACGAGGGCAGCGCCATGTCGAAGGAGCGCGCCAACTCGCTCACGGCGGCGGAGCCGGCGCTGAGCCGGCGCAGCACGGCGCGCCGCGTGGGATCGCCCAGCGCGCGAAAGACCCGGTCGAGGTGCATTTGTTGGTTAGGCATCTGCCTAACCATAGCGCGAGCCGATACTTAGGTCAATGCCTAAGCGAAGGAGCGCGAGTGGAGGGCGAGCGTCAAACGTGGCCTGCAGCGGGCGGGTCTAGCCGACCGGCGGGCTACACTTAAGCCAATACCGGACGGTTTGGGCGAGAAGTGGATAGCGGGGGAGGCTCGCCCAGCGGGTACCGCGCCACGCGAGGAGGCTGGGGCGTGTACTCATAAAGTGCGCAGCCATGTCCGCCGGTCGAACTCGCCCAGTGGCATTGAGCCGACCCTTTAATCCGAGCTGAACCATCCCTGCTTGCAGGCTGAGGTGGAGCTAGCATTCTCACGCTGCAAACAGGCGCTCGACCGCAGCTGCCATTCGGAACAACCTGCGATCGTGACCGTTGCGCGCGACGAGCATCAGTCCAACCGGCAGGGCGCCCGCGCGCGGCAGCGGCAGTGAAATTGCACAGAGATCGAAGAAATTCACGATCGCAGGATTGCGCAGGACCAGCAGATTTTTGGCGGTCAGGCTTTCACTGCTCGAGACTTCGGCGATCGTCGGAGCGACGATCGACGTCGTCGGCAACACCAGCGCGTCGAGATCGGCGAGACGGGCGTCCATCGCGCGCACCAGCGCCGCACGATCGCGGAGCATTGCCAGGTAGTCGGCGGTTGGTAGCGCGCGCCCGAGTTCGATCCGCGAGCGAACGAAGGGGTCGTAGTCCGCTGCACGCGTTGCCAGCCGTTCCCGATGGAGCACATAGGACTCGGCGACCGAAAACGATGCCTTGGAATTGACGCGCACCATGTCGTCGAGGAGGGGAAGAGGCTCGTCCGAAAGGCGTACGCCGGATCGGCCGAGCGCTTTGGTTGCATCGGAAAATTGCGCCGCAACCGTCTGATCGAGGTCCCGCAGCGGCAGCCCCTGGGGGATGCCGAGCCGCAGTCCCTGCAGCGGCGCCGGTTCGAGTGTCCAGGGATCATCGCCAGCCATTACCGCATCAGCGGTGGCGCAGCCCGCGACGCTCTTTGCGATCGGCCCAACGGAATCGAGTGTGTAAGACAGCGGGAACGCACCTTCGGTCGGCACCCGCGATTTGGTCGGCTTGTATCCGACCACGCCACAAAACGCGGCGGGAATGCGGGTCGAACCGCCGGTGTCGGTGCCAATTGCAATCTCGCACATGCCGTCGGCGACGGCTACCGCCGCACCCGAGGAAGAGCCGCCGGGAACGCGCGTGCGGTCCGCCGGATTGCCCGGCGTGCCGTAATGCGGATTGAGGCCGATGCCGGAAAAAGCGAATTCGACCATGTTGGTTTTGGCGACAATCACCGCACCGCCGGCGCGAAGCCGGCGCACAACCGGCGCGTCGATCGAGGCGGGCGGAGCGTCAACGAGCACCTTGGACCCCGCGCGCGTCGGTTCGCCGGCAACATCGAACAAGTCCTTGATGCTGATGATTGCCCCATCGAGCGGGCCGAGAGTAATCCCATCACGCGCTCTTGCGTCGGCCGCGTCGGCGGCGCTGCGGGCGGCCTGCGCATAGACGGTAAGGCAGGTGCGGACACCCTCGCCTTTTTGATCGGCGATGCGAGCAAGCGCCTCTTCGAGCCGCTCACGCGCGGAGCGGGGCGGCGGCGCCCCGATCTTCGGCGCTTGCCCCTGCGCCTGCACAAGGTATGGCGACGCAAAAAGCGCCGTGGCCGCACCCGCAAGATGCAAGAACTGACGACGGACCATCTGCATTTTTCCCTCCCTCGTGACGCTCGCGCATGTCGTCGCAATGCACGCCGACGGCCCGGCCGCCGCCGTTAAAAAATCCAGGGCCTGGGCGCCGCCGACAGCTCTGCGAGAAAGCTACACTAGTTTTCCGTGCAGGGCGAAAGCGATACGCCGACCTTTGGCGCCAAACGGACATATCGGGGCAAGCTCGCGCGCATAATGGGCGCCGACGTGACCATCACGAACGAGCCCGGTATTTACGGTGCGCCTAGCGGGAGCGCCAGCAGCTAACCAAGGGCTCAAAAATAGTTGCGGAAAACAGCGCGCATTTGCCGCTCCGCGTTACGACGCGATTGGCACAAAGTGGACATGCCAGTCGTGTCGGCCAATGTCCGCTTTGGGGGGGTGAGTTCAACGAATCGACGCAACACCTTCCGCGGAAGACCTTGGGCTTCGAAACCCCTGCCGATAGACTACGAGCAGTGTTGCAGTGACCAGTTGAACCCGGAAGGGCAAAGCGGACAGGGCTCCGTTATGACGCTGCTTCAGCTTTTTGACCCATAGCGGTCATAGTCCGGCGCGAAACTCACCGACGGCCGGCGCTGACTGTCTCCGAGAGCTGGTACGGTAGCCGGCCAACAGAGGGAGGTCAGCACATGGGACCATTCGATGTCGTCATCATAGGTTGCGGCAGTGCCGGCCTTGGCGCCGCTGGGACGCTACGCGCGTCCGGCAAGAGCATCATGGTTCTGGAAGCCGCCGATCACATCGGCG
>JAFAHL010000483.1 GCA_019237215.1 Hyphomicrobiales bacterium
GTTTTAGACCGTTCTGAACACGCGATTTTTGGGTGCCGATTATGCGAAAAATGAACGACCGGCTTTCGCCGACGCACGGTATTAATAAGTGCCACTCGAAAACGGAGTGGCACTGATGTCCCCGCAAGCGTTTAGTGATCTCGAGCCGCAAGGCCGCCAAGCGGCTCAGAAAGCACCCGCGCACACTGATGCGCTGGACGGAGAAGCCCGACGGCCTGCCATACATCCGGCTTGGGCGCGTTCCGTATCTCCATATTCCGACAACCGACGCCTGGATCGCAGCCAGGATGAAGCGGCCCAATCCGACGCACCCGCCGCGACGGGGAACTCGGGAGTCGAAGCGTTCGACGTCAACGAGCGCAGTCTTGGCATCTTCTCCGACGCCAAGGCGGCCGCGGACGCCGTAATGTCTGCGAGCGCGGCATGACGGCTGAGCTTGCCCGGTACGACGCTGCCTGCCGCGCGCTAGCCGAGGCGCGCTCGGTCGACGAGGTCAAGGACATTCGCGACAAGGCGGTCGCCATGGCCGCCTATGCGCGCCAGGCAAAGAACCGCGACCTCGAAGCCGACGCCGTCGAAATTCGCTTGCGCGCAACGCGCAAGCTCGACCAGCTACGGCAGGCGCAGAAGGAAACGATCGGACTTAGCGCCGGCACGCGCGGGAGTCGCGTCAAGGGAGCGCGGGTTGACGACAAACCCACGCTCGCCAGCCAAGGCATCGACAAGAACCTCGCCCAGCAGGCGCGCGTGCTCGGCAAGTTATCGGATGAGGGCTTTGAGAAAGCAGTCACTAAGACGCGCGCGAAGGTGACGCACCGCCGCGCGCGCAAACGCACCAAGAGCGAGCGGGAGGCAACGATCGAGGCCAACCGCCAAATCGTCGCGGCTGAAAAGAACAAGAAAGAAGAAAGAGCATTGCGGCGCTTGGGCATCGAGCCCGCCGCGATTGGCGAGGTTGCTTACAAGATCATTCGCGCCGACTTGCAGGCCGCCCGCGAGCTTTACCGCATTCTCGTGGCGGGCGGCGGGGATGCCGCGTGCCGTTTGGTGCGCGAATTGGCAGCCGGACTTGAGAACGAATTCGCGGCCGATCTCGCGGAGCGGGCCGAGAACGCGATCGTGGCGTCGCCGGCGGCCGAGCCCGCGGAACAGCCCGCAGATGTGATCGAGCCCGACTGCGACGGCGAGTTAGTGTGGAGTTCCAGCGAAAGCTAATCTCGGTCAGCCGGTCCTTGCCGAGCGTGCGAACCCGCGCGCCGGCTTCCTTGATCGCCCGCACCTGGTTCGAGTAAATCCAACAACGGGAGAAAAAACTACCCGAGAGTGATTTTGGAGATCAGCACCCCGAGGTTCTTTGGTCGGCCGTGAAGAAAGTTTTGCGGCACCGGGTTAGGTGAACGATGACGGGTTCGATGGCGGCGCGCCGGCGCATCTCGCGGCGGATGGCCTTGGTGACACGGCCCCACCATGATGGCGGCACGTTTGGCCAGGCGCAGATAGCTCTGGCGCAGCTCAACGCCCTCGCGCTTGGCCAGCTCCACTAGCTTCTCGATCGCGCGATGGGTGAGACGGCGGCGGACGAACTCGAGCGCACCACCAAGCTCGGCTTCAAGGGGGCGATGATCCACGGCCTCGCCAACGGGATCTTTCTCGACGACAAGCGGTTTTGGCCGATCTTCGAGCGCGCGCAGGCGCTCGACGTTCCGCTCTACTTGCATCCATCGGTTCCGCTGCCCGCGGTCTGCCAAGGATTTCCCGATGGTCGTGCGCGCGGCCTGGGGCTACACGGTTGAAACCGCGACGCAAGCGATCAGGCTTGTGCTCGGCGGGGTGTTCGAGGCCTATCCCCGGCTCAAGGTCGTTCTCGGCCATCTCGGGGAGACGCTGCCGTTCCTGGTGTGGCGCGTCGATCACGCGCTCGCCCGTCCAGGCGCGAAGACGGTGAGTTTCCGCGAGGCCTTCTGTGGTCACTTCTACATCACGACCAGCGGCAACTTCTCCAATCCGGCGCTGTTGTGCTGCGTGATGGAGATGGGCATCGACGGTATCCTGTTCGCGGTCGATTGGCCTTTCGTCGCCAACAAGCCGGCGGTGCAATGGATGCAGACTGTGCCGTTGTGCGACGAGGATAAGATCAAGATCTTGAGCGGCAACGCCAAGCGACTTTTCAAAATGTAGCCCGATCCCGCCGGTCGCCAGAGGCCGACTTGCGCCGAGATTCGCCGGCCCCATGTTCTGTGCATCAGCCGCGCGGGCCGCGGCGCGATTGCCGCTCGCGGGGAGGCATTGTATGGGGCGCGGGTGGGGCTGCCCGCGGCCGAACGCATCGGGCCCGTAGCTCAATGGTTGGAGCCGACCGCTCATAACGGTCTGGTTGGAGGTTCGAATCCTCCCGGGCCCACCACGCAGTCCGATGCGAACCGGCGTTTCCCAGTCTCTGACGAATAGCCCGCACTTTGCGGGCATTTTCGC
>JAFAHL010000489.1 GCA_019237215.1 Hyphomicrobiales bacterium
GGGCGCGAGCGCGCGCTCGAGACCGCCGACGCGCGCGGCGCAATCGAGATAGGCCTGCGCGCTGCGGCGTGAAAAATGCAACACGCCGTCGAGCGCACCCTGCGCCAGCGCCGCCGCAACGTCCGGCGCGAAGCGCTCGACCTTGACTGCGCGATAAGCGACCGCGGTGAGCAGCGGCACGCCGCTCGCGGCAAGATCGCCGGCGCGGTCCTCGCCGGCGAGATAAAGGAGCGGCGCGGAACTTTCGTTGAAGCGCGCGCGTATGAGCGCGGCGAGATCGTCCTTGTCGCCGTCGACGCACTCGACCGCGCGGAAGCCCGCGGCGCGCGCCGCCTCGGCGGTGTGGCGGCCGACCGTGAATGCCGTGAGCGCAGTGAGTGCTTCGCGTCGGGAATGACGGGCGATGGCGCGCGCGGTGTTCGCGCTCGTGATCACCACCGCGCTCAACGGCGCGCGCGGCAATTCGAAATCGACGGGCTCGATGCGCAGCAGCGGCGCGAGCGTGACGTGATGGCCGCGCGCGCGCAGGCGCGCGGCGGTGCGCTCGCCGTCACCCTGCGGCCGTGTCACCAAGAGACGCATGCCGTTACACGATTGGTGACAACTGCTGATTCGAAGAACGCACAAGGTCCGTTCGTCCCCGCGAGGGGCACCCCGCGACGCGAGCGTCGCGGGGACCCCGTTGCGGGGACCCAGCGCTTACTGGATTCCCGCTTGCGCGGGAATGAACGGAGTTTCAAATCTGAACGCACAGCCTCACACCGGCGCGAAGAAATCAGCGCCGGCGCGCTGCTTGAGCTCGCGGCCGGCTTCGGCGCCGAGACGCACGGCATCGGCGGCGGCGCCTTGCCGCTTCGTCTCGAAAACGCCGCTACCGTCGGGCTTGGCGATCAAGCCGCGAAAGCGCAGCCGCCCGGCGGCGACGACGGCATGGCCCGCGATCGGCGTGCGGCAGGAGCCTTCGAGCACCGCGAGGAAGGCGCGCTCGGCCGTCAACGCGGCTGCGGTGTCGGCGTGGTTGACCGTGGCGAGCAGCGCGAGCGTGCGCTCGTCGTCGCCGCGCGCCTCGATGGCGATGATCCCCTGCCCGACCGCCGGCAGGAAGTCGTCGACGGGAATCACTGCGGTCGCAGCGTCGGCGAGGGCGAGCCGCTTCAAGCCGGCGAGCGCGAGCACGATGGCGTCGACCTCGCCGGCGGCAAGCTTGCGCAGGCGCGTCTCCACGTTGCCGCGCATCGCAACGACCGCGAGATCGCCGCGCAGCCGCTTGATGAGCGCCTGGCGGCGCAGCGAGGCGGTGCCGACGGTGGCGCCCGCCGGCAGCTCGGCGAGCGTCTTGGCCTTGGGGCTGATGAAGACGTCGCGCGCGTCCTCGCGTGGGAGCACCGCCGCGATCACAAGTCCCGGCGGCAGGACCGTCGGCATGTCTTTCGCCGAATGCACCGCAAGGTCGATGGCGCCGGCGCTGAGCGCCTCCTCGATCTCCTTGGTGAAGAGACCCTTGCCGCCGGCTTCGGCCAACGGCCGGTCGCGGATGATGTCGCCGGTGGTGCGGATGACCTCGAGCTCGATCCCTTCCGCGGCAAGCGCATGCGCGGCAGCCAGGCGATCGCGCACCTCTTTGGCCTGGGCGAGCGCGAGCGGACTGCCGCGCGTGCCGATGACGAGCGGCGCGGATCGGGTCGAGGACGGCGGCGAGGATTGCACCCCATGACCTCGCAATGCTACGCCGGTCGCAGCCGGCCAAGGCAGCGTAGCCCGGATGGCGCAGCAGCGAAATGCGGGCGTGGCGCGCTGAAACTGCCCGCATTGCGCGTCGTTTCATGCGCTACGTTTCTCGCGGCGGTCTCGGTGTGCTCCCTCTCCCTTAGGGACAGGGGTGGGGTGAGGGGTTAAGGTCTCTCAGTTTGGCCGGTAACCCCCTCACCCCTACCCTCTCCCCCAGTAGGGAGAGGGAGCGCACCGAATTCGCGGCAACGTCTCAATCGCGAAGGGGTGAGACGCTGGGGGATCGGGTCCTTAGATGGTTGTGCTCGGCATCGAAACGACCTGCGACGAAACCGCCGCGGCGGTGGTCGAGCGCCCCGCGCAGGGACGCGGGCGGATTCTCTCCAACATCGTGCTCTCGCAGATCGACGAGCACGCCGCCTTCGGCGGGGTGGTGCCGGAGATCGCGGCGCGCGCCCACGTCGAGGCGCTCGACCTCATCATCGCAAAGGCGATGGCGGAGGCCGGGCGCAGCTTCGCCCACCTCGACGGCGTCGCCGCCGCCGCCGGGCCCGGATTGATCGGCGGCGTGATCGTGGGGCTGACCACGGCCAAGGCCATCGCGCTCGTCAGCGAGAAGCCACTGGTCGCGGTCAACCATCTCGAGGCGCACGCGCTCACCGCCCGGCTCACCGATGCTACGCCGTTTCCGTATTGCCTCTTCCTCGCCTCCGGCGGACACACCCAGATCGTCGCGGTGCTCGGCGTCGGCGATTACGAGCGGCTCGGCACTACCGTCGACGACGCCATCGGCGAGGCCTTCGACAAGATCGCCAAGCTCCTCGGGCTTGCCTATCCCGGCGGCCCGCAGGTGGAGCGAGAAGCGCTCGCCGGCGACGGCGCGCGCTTTGCCTTGCCGCGGCCCATGCTCGGGCGCCAGCACGCCGACTTTTCCCTCTCCGGCCTGAAGACGGCGCTGCGGCTCGAGGCGGAAAAGATCGCGCCGCTGAGCGAGGGCGACGTGCGCGATCTCTGCGCGTCGTTCCAGCAGAGCGTGGTCGAGGTCGTCGCCGACCGCCTGCGCGCGGGCTTGAAGATGTTTCGCGAACGCTACGGCAAGCCGAACGCGCTCGTCGCCGCCGGCGGCGTCGCCGCCAATCAGGCGATCCGCAAGGTCCTGCACCAGGTCGCGTTCGAGACCGGGACCGTGCTGGTGGTGCCGCCCGCGACGCTGTGCACCGACAACGGCGCCATGATCGCATGGGCGGGCGCGGAACGCCTCGCGCTCGGGCTCACCGACACGCTCGACGCGGCGGCGCACGCGCGCTGGTCGCTGCACGACGTGACGGGACTTGCGCCGTCTAGGAATGCCGAAGCGCCTGAAACGAATGCTGGCAGCGTGACAGAGTCAAGGATGGCTGATGACTGACACTCAGCCGTCAGTCTTCTTCTAAACTGCCCATCGGAAAAGCCATGGCCTTCGATCGCATCGCCGTCGTCGGAGCAGGCGCGTGGGGCACAGCGCTCGCGAACGCGATCGCACGCGCGGGGCGCGCGGTGCTGCTCGCCACGCGCGACCGCGCCGGCGCCGACGTGCTGGTGGAGGCGCGCGAGAGTCCGCGCTTGCCCGGCGTGCGGCTGCACGAGCACGTCGGCATCGCGCCGCTGAGCGCCGACGTCGGGCGCTACGACGTCATCCTGCTGGCGGTTCCTTCGCAGCACCTGCGTGCGGCCGCGGGCGCGATCGCGCCGGCGCTGCGGCAGGGCACGCCGGTCATCGCCTGCGCCAAGGGCATCGAGCGGGGCACGCACCGGTTCATGACCGAGGTGATTGCCGAAAGCGCGCCGGCCGCGCAGCCGGCGATTCTCTCCGGCCCGAGCTTTGCCGCCGACGTGGCGCGCGGCCTGCCTGCCGCGGTCACGCTTGCCGCCGGCGACGAGCGTGTAGCCGCCGCGTTGGCGCGCGCGCTCGGCTCGGCCGCGCTGCGGCCCTATCATTCCACCGACGTGCGC
>JAFAHL010000072.1 GCA_019237215.1 Hyphomicrobiales bacterium
CATGCGGGCCGAGATGCGCAAGGCCAACTACGCGTCGGTGCGCGGCCCCTACAAGTACGGCAACAACCACTTCCCGATCCAGAATTTCTATCTGCAGGACGTGGTGAAGGACGCGGAAGGCAATCTCACCCTCAAGACCGTTGCCACGATCGTCAAGGACAGCCAGGATCAGTTCCACGACAAGTGCCCGATGAAGTGGTGAAGGCGCGCGAACGAAGGCGGACGGCAGAGGGGCGAAAGACAAAAGAATCAAAGACAAAAGAATAACGGCTGAAACCGTCCGTTCGTCGTCCGTCGCCCAAATCCGATGCTGCTGTTTATCGAACAGTGCCTGAACGGTCTGCAGTTCGGGCTGCTGTTGTTCCTGCTCGCGGCAGGGCTCACGCTCGTCTTCGGCATTATGGACCTGGTGAACCTCGCCCACGGCTCGCTCTACATGCTAGGGGCATATTTCGCCGCGACGTTTGCCGCCTGGACCGATAGTTTCGTCATCGCAGCGCTGCTGGCGCTCGCCGCCACGCTCGTGGCCGGGATGGCGCTCGAAGTCGTGGCGCTGCGCCGGCTCTACGGCCGCGACCATCTCGACCACGTGCTCGGCACGTTCGGCTTGATTCTCTTCTTCAACGAGCTGGTGCGCATCATTTGGGGGCCGGCGGGGATGAGTCTGCCGCTGCCGATGTGGCTCATTTATCCCATTGAAGTTCTGCCCGGCCTTTTTTACCCAACCTATCGCATCGCCATCATCCTGACCGCGCTCCTGGTCGCGCTGTTTCTCTACGTCCTGGTGATGCGCACCCGGCTCGGCATGCTGATCCGCGCGGGCGCTTCCAACCGGGAGATGACCGGCGCGCTCGGCGTCAACATCAATCTGCTTTACACCTTCGTCTTCGGTCTCGGCGCGGCGCTCGCGGGGCTTGCCGGATTGATGCAGGCGCCGATCCTGACCGTGCAGATCGGCATGGGCGAGAACATATTGATCCTGGCCTTCGTGGTGATCATCATCGGCGGCATCGGCTCGATCCGCGGCGCATTCATCGCCGCCGTTCTCGTCGGGCTCATCGACACCATCGGGCGAGCCTTCCTGCCGGACATCCTTCGGCTGGTGCTGAGTTCGCGCGGTGCGTCCACCGTCGCCCCCGCGCTGTCGTCGATGATGATCTACCTGCTGATGGCGATCGTGCTGGTGTTGCGGCCGGAGGGTCTGTTTCCGGTGTCGAGCAAATGATCGCGTCGCTCACGCCACGCAACGTGGTGGTCGCCGCTCTGTTGCTCCTCCTCGCTGCCGTGCCGATTTACGCCTTGGTGACCGGAAACGCGTTCCTGGTCACCCTGTTCACGCGCGTCATCATCCTTGGCATCGCGGCGAGCAGCCTCAACTTGATACTCGGCTACGGCGGAATGGTGAGTTTCGGACATGCCGTCTATCTCGGCATTGGCGGCTATGCGGTCGGGATCCTGGCGCAGGAAGGCGTGACGTCGGGCTTCGTGCAATGGCCGCTCGCTCTGTTGGTGAGCGCGCTGTTCGCGCTGCTCGTGGGCGCGCTCTCGCTGCGTACGCGCGGGGTTTATTTCATCATGATCACGCTCGCCTTCGCGCAGCTAGTCTATTATTTCGGCGTCGGCCTCGACCGCTACGGCGCCGACGACGGATTGACCATTCGCCGCCGCAGCCAATTCGACGATCTCATCAATCTCTCCGACCGGACGCAGTTCTATTACCTGTGCCTGGCCTTGCTGCTCGCTACGATTTATCTCATCTGGCGCGTGGTGAACTCGCGGTTCGGCATGGTCATCCAGGGCGCGCGCTCGAACGATCGGCGTATGCGCGCCATCGGTTTTCCGACTTTTCGCTATCGGCTCACTGCCTTCGTCATCGCCGGCGCGATCTGCGGCGTTGCCGGCGCGCTGCTCGCCAATCACACCGGATTCATCAGTCCAGCCACGATGCACTGGACGCGCTCGGGCGATCTCATCGTCATGGTCGTGCTCGGCGGCATGGGATCGTCGTTCGGCCCGCTCATCGGCGCAGTCGCGTTGCTGTCGCTCGAGGAGGCGCTTCCGATCTTGATCCGGGCCATGGCGTTTCCCGTGTTCGGGGATGCGGCGGTTGGCATGGCCGAATATTGGCAGATCGTGCTTGGACCCCTGTTCCTGCTGGTCGTGCTGTTTGCACGCGGCGGCATCGACGGCCTGCTGGCGGGAGCGCGCCGTGGCTGATGCGCTGCTCGAGATCGAGGAACTGACCAAGCGCTTCGGCGGCATCATCGCGTCGGACTCCATTTCACTTGGCGTGCCGAAGGGCGAGCTTCACGCCATCATCGGGCCGAACGGCGCCGGCAAGACCACGCTGATCGGTCAGCTCGCCGGCGAGATCGCCGCCGGCGCCGGGCGCATTCGTTTCGAAGGCCGCGACGTGACGGCGTTGCCCACCGACCGCCGCAGCCAGCTCGGCTTGGCTCGATCGTTCCAGGTCACCTCGCTGTTTCTCGATTTTACCGTCCTCGACAACGTGGCGCTCGCCGTGCAGGCGCATGCGGGTCACTCGTTTCGCTTCTGGCGCGACGCGCGCAGCGAATCGGAGCTGCGAGCGCCCGCCCGGGCAGCGCTCGCGCGCGTAGGGCTTGCCGGCCGCGCCGACGTCGTCGTCTCCAATCTCAGCCATGGCGAGCACCGCCAGCTCGAGATCGCAATGGCGCTTGCCACCAGGCCGCGCATGCTCCTGTTGGACGAGCCGATGGCCGGGATGGGGCCGGACGAGAGCGCGCGCATGGTCCAGACGCTGCGCGAGCTCAAGCGCGAACTGACCATCCTGTTGATCGAGCACGATATGGAAGCGGTGTTCGCGCTGGCCGATCGGATCACCGTGCTGGTCTATGGTCGCATCATCGCGTCCGGCACGCCGGAGGCGATCAGGGCCAACGCCGAGGTGCGGCAAGCCTATCTCGGTGAGCAGGAAGGACGTCATGGCTAACGCCTCACTGCTTGAGGTTACGAACATCGAGACCTGCTACGGCCTGAGCCAGGTGCTGTTCGGCATGTCGCTCGCCGTCGCGCCGGGCGAGATGGTGACCCTCATGGGCCGTAACGGTATGGGCAAGACCACGACGGTGCGTTCGATCATGGGTCTGACGCCGGCCGTCACGGGCTCGATCCGCTTCGACGGAAACGAGATCCGCGGACTCCCGGCTTATCAAGTGGCCAAGCTCGGCATCGGGCTGGTGCCGGAGGGCCGGCAGGTCTTTCCCAACCTCACCGCGCGCGAGAATCTGGTCGCGACCGCGGCCAATCGCAGCAGAGCGGCCGAGCCGTGGACTTTGGACAAAGTCTGCGCGCTGTTTCCACGGCTGGCCGAGCGCACGGCGAACCTGGCGAACCAGCTCTCCGGCGGCGAGCAGCAGATGCTGGCGATTGGCCGCGCGCTGATGACCAATCCTCGCCTCTTGATCCTCGACGAGGCGACCGAGGGGCTTGCGCCGCTTATCCGCGCCGAAATCTGGCAATGCCTCAGCGAGCTCAAAGCCGCCGGCCAGTCGATCCTGGTGATCGACAAAAACGTCGAGGCGCTGATCCGCATCGCCGACCGCCATTATCTCATCGAACGCGGCA
>JAFAHL010000429.1 GCA_019237215.1 Hyphomicrobiales bacterium
TGCACGACGCGCTCGTGTGCCTGCACTGCGGCGCCGGCAACACCGATGCCAAGCTGCGCATCGCCGAGGCGCTGGCGCGCTATCGGCGGCCGGCGAACTCCGCGCCGCTCGCGGCCGAATGAACCGAGGGAAAGCCCATGGATTTTACCCTGAGCAACGAGCAGCGCTCCTGGCAGATGACGGCGCGCAAATTCGCGGAGGAGGAAATCCGCCCGATCTCGCTCGAGCGCGACGAGATTTCCGATCCGCGTGAGACGTTCGACTGGGAGATCATCAAGAAAGGCTCCAAGCTCGGCTTTCGCACCATGGCCGTCCCCAAGGAATGGGGCGGCCACGGCACCGATTTCGTGACCCAAGCGCTGGTCATGGCGGAACTCGCCAAGGCCGACAGCGCGATCTCGAAAACCTTCAGCCAATGCTGGAAGTGGAGCCACTTGATCGCGGCAGCCTGCAGCGAGGAACAGAAGCGCCGCTTTCTCAAACCGTTCCTGGAGGACGACACCTTCCTGCTCGGCAAGGGGATCAGCGAGCCGAGCGCGGGCTCCGACAATCGACTGCCGCCGGACGATCCCAAGGCCGGTCTCAAGCTCAAGGCGGAACGCCACGGCGACGAATGGATCCTCAACGGCGAGAAGTGCTTCATCGCCAATGCCAGCGTCGGCAAGCTGTTCTTCATCGACGCGCGTACCGACCCGAACGCGCCGCTGAGACAAGGCACCACCATGTTCCTGGTGCCGCGCGACACGCCCGGCTTCCGCATCGGCAAGGTGTTCAACAAGAATGGTTGGCGCTTCTACCAGAACGGCGAAATGATCTTCGAGAACGCGCGCGTGCCGCATGCCAACGTCGTGGGCGCGGTGAGCGGCTCGGACATGAAGACCCAGCAGGCCGGCGACCGCACGGGCGGAGACCTGTTCGGCGATCTCGAGCTCGCGGCCAACGCGCTCGGGGTCTGCGATGACGCCTGCGGCATGGCGCTGGCGCTGGCGCGCACGAAGAAGCAAGGCGGCCGCGTGCTGTTTGAACAGCAGGCGGTTCAGCTCAAGCTCAACCGGATGCACCTGCTCACCGAGGCGCTGCGCTCATTCGTGATGCGGGTGGCCTGGGAGCACGACCACAAGGTGAACTCGGCGAACGCCGGGCTTGCCATGAATTTCTCGACCGACGTGATCCAAGAGGTGACCGAGCTCAATCTCGACCTCCATGCCGGCGCCGGCGTCTTCGATCGCCGCGCCGACAAGCTCGTGCGCGACGCCATCATCTGGAGCCATCTCGCCGGCGACAGCGTGCAACGGATGAAGGCGACGCGGCGGCTGGGGAAGTAGGCGGCCACGCTCAGCCGCGCAGCGTCGCGAGCCCGTTGCTGAGCACGATGTCGTTGCGGGAGAGGACACGGCACTGGAACGAGATGCGCTCGCCCTCGCGCCACATCTCGGTGCGGATGGTGTCGCCGGGAAAGACCGGCCGCGAGAACCGCGCCGCGATGCTTTTGAGCCGCTCCGGCCGGTAGTCGGCGCACTCCCGCAGGATCGCGCGCGCGGCGATGCCGAAGCTTGCCGCGCCATGCAGGATGGGGCGCTCGAAGCCCGCGGCCCTGGCGCGCTCCGGATCGGCATGGAGCGGGTTCTCGTCGCCGTTGAGGCGGTACAGAAGCGCGAGATTGGGCGGCGTCGGCAGATCGCAGATTTTCTCCGGCACCGCCTGCGGCACCGCGTGCGGCGCCGGCGTCTCGGTCACCTTGCCGCCAAACCCGCCGTGCTTGCGCGCAAACGTGCTGCTGTCGACGGTGGCGACCGGCGCTCCGTCCTCGCCGATCAGGTCGCGCGTATTCTGGATGATGGCGGCGTTGCCGGGACCTTTGTCGATGACCTCCTTGACGCGCGGCCGGCTCACGAGCGTTGCCTGCGAGGCAAGCGGCCGATGCAGGACCACCTTGAGGTCGCCGGCAACGACCAGGCGCTCGTCGATGCCGAAGGCGGGATCGGTCATGCGGCCCGGCCAGCCCAGCACCACCGCCATGGTGGGAAACGCCGCGAGCCCGGCGCGCTCATACACGAACTTGAGCTCGCCCGGATCGAGCGGGTCCATGCCGATCCCGATGCCGAGCGCATAGAGGATGCACTCGCGCTCACCGTAGTTCACGCGGATGTCGCTCGGCCGGTAGGCCATGACCCGTTCGTAATTGAGCTTCGGTTCCGCCAATGCCGCCTCCCGTGCCCGCAACGCGCGAGCTTAGACTTGGCCGCGAAAGATTTCGCGCGCAAGCACCATGCGCATCACTTCCACCGGACCTTCGGTGATCATGAAGCTGCGCGCGTCGCGCCACATCTGCGAGATCGGCATTTCGGTCGCCAGCCCCATGCCGCCGTGAATCTGCAGGCAGCGGTCGGCCACGCGAAAGCCTAGCTCGGTGCCCGCGATCTTGGCCATATAGCTTTCGTGCCGGCCAGCAACGCCGGCGTCGGTGCGCGCGGCGAGGTGGTACACCATCAGCTGCGTCATGTGATGTTCGGTAAAGCTGTCGGCGATCATGAACTGCACCGCCTGCCGCTCGGCGAGCGGCGCACCGAAGGTGACGCGCTGCTTGGCGTAGCCGATGGCGAGCTCGAGGCAGCGTTTGGCGACGCCGAGCCCGCGGCAAGCCTGGTGGAGACGGCCGGCCGTGATCCACGATTGCGCCTGCCGCATCCCCTCCCCTTCCTTGCCGATCAGGTTCTCGACCGGCACGATCACATTGTCCAAGGCGATCTCGCACGGCATGTCGCTCATCATGGTCGGCGTGCGGCGCACGATCGTCACGCCCGGGGTCGCGGTATCGACCAGGAACATGCTCAGGCCGCCGCGGCTCCCTTTCGAGCGGTCGGTGGCGGCGACCAATTGCAGAAAATCCGCGTCCTGCGCCTTGGTGATCCAACGTTTGTAGCCGTTGATGACGTAATGGTCGCCCTTACGCACGGCGGTGGTGCGCATGGCGCCGGGATCGGAGCCGGCATCGGGCTCTGACTGCGCGAACGCCGTCGTCTTCTCGCCGCGCAGGACGGGAAAAAGATATTTTTCCTTCTGCGCCGCATTGAGCGTGAACAGCACCGGCTTCACGTCCGGACCGAACACGCCGGGTCCGCGCGGCGGCAGCGCAACCGTGCGCGAGAGCTCCTCCCACACCACCGCCATGCCGAGCAGGCTCAGCCCCTGGCCGCCATATTCCGTGGGCACGTCGAGCAGCCAAAGGCCCAAATCCTTCGCCTTGCGCTCGAGGTCGGCGCGAACGTCCGCACGCAGCGCAGGGCCGTCCATCGCCTTCATCTCGATCGGGATGAGCTCGCGATCGACGAAAGTCCTGACCGTGCGCTTGAGCAGCTTGAGTTCCTCGGGAAGCTCGAAATCCATGGCGGTGATTCCGGTCATGCTCGCGTTGATGATGGACCGTGCGGGAACGGCGCGCACGCCCCGTCCTAGGTCTCGCGCTGCCCTGCGCCGGCGATGCCGTCGCGGCCAAGCGGGACGGCTTCCTCCTCGCTGCCGAAGCCGACCACGATGATGACAAGATCGCTGCGTTCCGCGACCACCCGAGGATTGTCCGCCAGAGCGATGCCGGACTGCTGCGCTTGGGAGCGTGCATGCGCGTCGATGTCGTATCCGGTCACTTCGAACTCGGCCCGCGCGAGATGACGGGCCATCGGATGTCCCATCTTGCCAGAGCCGATGATACCGACGTGACGAACGGCGCTCGTGCCCATGTCCCGACCTTTCTCCTAAGCCACTGGCTTGCCGCATTGTAGACGCGAGCCGAATTTTGGCGACAACAAACCGCCGGGCGCCGACGGCGTCCCGACGCGCCGCGAGCGCGGCGCCTCGCCGCGGCGCGCAGCGAGCGCATGGCAGGATATTGCAGGCGCTCACGCTCGCTGCGTATCATGTTGCGCGAGCACGCCGGAGAGGCGACGCTCGCGTCGCCGGGACAGCAACAAAGGCGAGAAAACATGAGCTCTGGCGCACTCGCTCACGACTATACCGCCCGCGCGCGGCTGTTCTGCGGCAACCGCATGAAACTCGGAGTCATGGCCTTCAATTGCAGCCACGGCTCCACCATCACCACCGTCCCGGAGGCCTGGAAGCTCAACTGGCCCGACACCGTGGCCATTGCCCAGGCCGTGGATCGATCCGGGATGGAGGCGCTGCTGCCGGTGGGGCGCTGGAAGGGTTACGGCGGACCCTCGAATTTCAACAACTGCACGTTCGAAAGTTTCACCTGGGCGGCCGCCGTCG
>JAFAHL010000434.1 GCA_019237215.1 Hyphomicrobiales bacterium
GCCACGACGCACGATGCGTTTGGACCGGCCGGTCACCTCGGCGACGAGCTCGGTGCCGAAGCGATGCAGGATCTGATCGAGCGCGCCCTGCACCGCCGGCAACGACGCCAGGTGCTCGATCATGCGGTCGCGGCGCTCGACCGCTTCACGCGAAATGACCGGGTTGCCGTCGGCGTCATAAGCCGGGCGGGAGTGGATGTTGCCTTCCTCGTCGGTGAAGAGCTCGAACAGGTGGGTCGGGAACGAGTGGCTCAGGTAGTCGAGCACGTATTCGCGGGGCGTGATGTCGATCGAGAGATCGGCCCATTCCGACGTCGGGATTTGCGCCAGGCGGCGGTCGAGCAAGGCTTCGTTGGTCGAGACGACCTGCAGGACAATCGCGTGACCTTGCTCGAGATCGCGGGCGATCGCAGCGATCAGGGTCGGGCACTTCATTGCCGTCAGCAGGTGATTGAAGAAGCGCTGCTTGTTGGCCTCGAAGGCCGAGCGTGCGGCTGCCTTGGCGTTGCGGTTGTAGGTGTCGCCGTTGGTGCCGGTGATATTGGCGGCTTTCAGCGCTTCGTTGAGGTTGCGGTGGATAATCTGAAACGCATCGGCATAGGCGTCGTAGATGCGGATCTGTTCGGCCGTCAGCGTGTGCTCGACGATCTCGTACTCGATGCCTTCGAACGACAATGAGCGGGCGGCGTAGAGGCCGAGCGCCTTGAGGTCGCGCGCCAGCACCTCCATGGCGGCAATGCCGCCGCCTTCCATGGCCGCCACGAATTCCGCCCGCGTCGCGAACGGAAAATCGCCCGTGCCCCAGAGCCCGAGCCGCGCCGCATAGGCGAGGTTCTGCACCGTCGTGGCACCGGTCGCCGAGACGTAAAGTACGCGGGCGTCGTGCAGCGCGTGCTGCAGGCGCAATCCGGCCTGGCCCTGCTGCGAGGGCTTCTTCTCGCCGCGCTCGGTCTTGTCGCCGGCGGCGTTGGCCATGGCATGGGCTTCGTCGAAGACGATGACGCCGTCGAAACCACTGCCGAGCCAATCGATGATCTGCTGCACGCGGCTGGCTTTTTCGCCCCCGGCTTCCGCCGGGGCAGGCTTTGCCTGCGTACGCAGCGTCGCGTAGGTGGTGAAGAGGATACCTTCCTCGAGCGCAATCGAGGCACCCTGACGGAAGCGCGACAAGGGAACGATGTCGGAGCGGTAGCCGCCGACCGCCGTCCAGTCGCGCTCGGCGTCCTCGATCAGCTTGTCGGATTTGGAGATCCAGAGGGCGCGGCGGCGGCCCTTGAGCCAGTTGTCGAGAATGATGCCGGCGACCTGGCGGCCCTTGCCGGCGCCGGTGCCGTCGCCGAGGAACCAGCCGCGGCGGAAACGCACCGTGTTCGCGGCATCCGGCGGCGCGGCCATGACGGTGTCGAACGTCTCGTCTACCGTATAGGAGCCGGCGAGATCGCTGCCGTGCGCCTCGCCGGCATAAATGACGCTCTCGAGCTGAGCGCTGGAGAGGATGCCCGCGGAAAGCAGGCGCGGCGGCAGGTGCGGCCGATAGCACGGACGCGGCGGCGCGACTGCGGCCATGGCGGCCGACTGCACCAGCTTAGTGGGATGAGCCTGGGCGTCCGGAATCCGGATTGCTTGCAGCCCATAGCCCTCGTAGAGGCCGGCCGTGAGACGGCTCGATGAGTCCGGCATCCATTCGCAGCTCTCGTAGGCGAGCTCGGCAACGTCGGGGACGGAGCGTTTGACAAGCGCAAGCTGAGGCGCCGGAGCTTTCGGCCGCGCGGCCGGGGCCGCGCGGGATGGAAGCATGGCGGGGGGGATTGGCAGGGAAGGTGCAGCAATCGCCTGCCGCGCCGGGACCAGATGCGAAACCCAACCGAGCAGTTGGGCGGTATCGGCGGCCATGCCGGGTGACGGCGGGAATGCGCGCGGGTCCTCGGCCGGCACCCGGTCGATGACCGTGAGCCGCGTCTCGATCGTCGTGCCGTGGCGGGCATAGGCCTGACCGGCGATCGCGGCGGTGAAGACGACGCGCGCTTTCTCCTGCAGGCGCACGAAGGCCTCGCGCCACGCGGGCTGATCGGGGCCGGTGTTGCGGCCGGTGATCGCGACCAGCCGTCCGCCGTCGGCGAGGCGCGCCAA
>JAFAHL010000042.1 GCA_019237215.1 Hyphomicrobiales bacterium
GATTCCGGCGGGCCGGTGTTCGACGAGCGAGACCGCGCCCTGGTCGGGATCGTGAGCTGGTCGGGGCGCACCGACGGCGAACCCGTTTGCGGCTTCGTCACCGGGGTCATACCGCTCGCGCGCTACCGTTACTGGATCCTGGAGACGGCAGCGAGACTGGGGTCACCCTTGGAGCCATGATCCGGATCGCGATCGTTCTCGGCTGCGTCTGCGCGCTGGCGTCGTCGGGCACCGCTATGGTCGGCGGCGCACCGCCGACGAGCGAGGGCGCGGGACGAGCGGTCATCATGTTGACCGGCTCGCACGGGTTCTGCTCGGGGGTCGCGGTCGGGCGCGAGCTCGTTCTCACCGCGGCGCATTGCGTGCTCCCAGGCGCCGACTACAAGCTGGTCGAATTCGATGGCGCAGGGCAGCCCGCGCTCAAAGACCTCGCGGTCATTGCGCGGCATCCCGACTTCGACGTGAATGCGGCGCTGCGCCATCGCGTCACTGCGGACGTCGCGCTCGTCAAACTCGCCGCGCCGCTCAAGGTCGTTCCCGCCGTGCTGGCGCCGGCAGGCGGCTCGGTCGCCGTCGGCGACCGCTTCGTGGTGGCCGGCTATGGCGTTGCCGTGCATGGCGACGGCAAGACTGGCGGCACGGTGCGCGCCGCGACGCTTGTCGCCACCGGTCAGCCGGGAACGCTGCAAATCAGGCTCGCCGACCCCGACACCAAAGGCGAGCGCCCCGGACTCGGCGCCTGTACCGGCGACTCCGGCGCGCCGGTCTATCGCGACGTCGGCGGCGCCCTGGCGGTGATCGGTGTGGTGAGCTGGACGAGCGGCCCGGCTTTGAGCGAAGGCTGCGGCGGTCTAACCGGCGTCACGCCGCTCGCGCGCTACCGCGCGTGGCTGGTAGAGCAAGCGGGAAAAATGGGCTCGCCGCTCGCTCCCTAAGCCGAACCTCGATTGTGCCGGACCGAGGCCGCGATGGCGCGCAGGTCTGCGGCAATCGACGGATACTTCGCCGCGAGTTCCTCGACATTGCCGATCTCGACGTCGGCGGGCACCACGCCCGGCCACTCGGTGCTGGCGCCAAGGAACCATCGGCGCCGCCCCATCACCCGCGCGGTGTGAAACGTATTGCCGGGGATGAAGAGCTGTAGGTGTTCCCCGCCGCGCAGGTTCGCACCAACGACAACCCGGTCGGTCGTGCCGTCGCCGCGCAGCAGCAAGACCTCGAGCGGATCGCCGAGGTAGTAGTGGTAGAGCTGATCATTGCGGATGCGGTGCAGGCGCACCGGTGCAGTCGGCGTCACCATGAAATAGAGCGCGGAGCCCATCGGTCGTGCGTCGGAAAACGGCGGCGGCAAACCGCCGGCCGCGATCGATTGCGAACTGAGGTAGGTAATCCGCACGGAACCGCACGTGGCATGCGGCTCGAGTCTCAATAAGGTGCGAATCTCGTCAGCGGTGAGTTCATCGACCATCGCGCATCCTTCGGCTACGGTCGTGTGGGGCGTTGATTGCGCTCGGCCCATCTGCGCTACAAACAGCGGAGCGTACGCCGTTGTCCATCGCCGCTCTGTTGTGGCTGCATGAAATTCAGGGCATAAGGTGGTTTCCTGCCTTCGTTGGATCAAGCCTGCTGGTATCCCCATGGCGCGCACCATCCGTCTCCAAGGCGACAGCAATGCCCATGACCGTCCGTGGCGGGTCGCGGTCGAGCAAGGCTTCTTCGCCGAAGAAGGCCTCGACGTCGTCTATCACGAGGACAATCCCAAAGGCGCCGAGGGCCGAGTCAAGGATTTTGCTCATCGCTGGAAGGAGACGCAGCTTCAGCACGGCGCGCTCGAGGTCTACCCCGTATGCGAATGGGGCGCGATCGAGCGGGTGCAGCGGCTGGGCAAGGGCAAGATCATCGGGCTCGACGCCACGGTGCGTACCGGCGCGATCATGGTGCGGAAGGATTCGCGCGTTCACACCCTGGCTGAATTGCGCAACGTGCCGATCGCGGTCACTTGGCATGCGGGCACGTTCTACGCCGCGATCGAAGTCATGGAGGCGGCCGGCGTCCCGTTCGCCGAGATCAAGCTCGAACACGCGGCCGACCGGCTCGACGCCTTGCTCAGCGGCCGCAACGAAGCGGCCGCGCTGATGGAGCCGCTGGTGAGCCGCGCGCTCGAGGCGCGCTGCCGCAAAATTGCCGATCTGCGCTGGCGCGGCGGCATCGTCGCGGGCGAGGATGTTGACGAGGAAACCGCGGGGAAGCTGCGGCGCGCACTCAATCGCGCGATCGAATGGCTGCGCCAGAACGAGGATCGCTCGCGGGCGGAACTCTTGCGCGACTTGAAGCCCGAGCTGCGCAAAGACGGCCTTCTCCCCGAATTGACCGGCGTCAAGCCCTACCAGTCCGCCGAGTTCAAGGCGAAGGTCGATTGGATGCTGGAGCGTGGGTTTTTGCAGGCGGCGCCCAGCTACGAGGAAACCGTGCGCACCAAGTAACGGCGATAGCGGTTTGCCGCTCGTTCCAGGTTGCACGCAGAAAGCACGAGAGAGTCTATTCCGCTGGGGCGGGCGGCACTTGCGGGGACACCGGCGGAGCACTGGGCGCGGGCCCCCGCAGTGGACGCTCTTCCATGAGCAGCACTGCGGCCAGCGCCGCGATCAAGAACATATCCGCCGCGACGAATACGAACCGGAACACGGCCGCCATATCGACACCGGCGGCACCCGCAGTCTCGACCAGAAGCTCCACGCCGGTGCCCCGCTCGGGGGTGGCGCCGAGGCCGGCAAGCAGGATCGCGCCCATGATCGCGACCGCGAGCGTGCTCGCGAGTGCACGGAAGAAATTCATGGCGCCGGTCGCGGTTCCGACTTGATGCGCCGGCACGGCATTCTGGATCGAGACGGTTGCAACCGGATAGACGGTGCCAGCGCCGAAGCCGATCAGCGTCAGCGCGATGACCACGCCGTAGAGGGGCATGTCAGGTCGCACGCAAAGCACGGTGACGGTCCCGATCGCGATGGTCGCGCCGACGATCGCTGATATCTTGTACCGGCGCAGATGCATCATCGAGCGTCCCGACAGCATCGATCCCGGTGTCGTCATCACCACGATCGGGATGAGCGCGAGACCGGCTTCGGTCGCGGACAGCCTGTGCACGACCTGGAAATAGAGCGGCATATAGACGGTGAGCCCCAGCACCGCGCCGAGCATCCATGAGGTCGCCGCGGTGCCAGCGCGCATCACCGGATTGCGCAGCACGGTGAGCGGCAGGAACGGTTCGGGAGCCAGCCGAAGCCACCACACGAAGGCAAGACCGAGCGCCAGCGAAGCCAGTACGAGGACGAGGATCGTCGACGACATCCATGGCACGCGCGTGCCGCCCGACGTGAGCGCAATGAGCAATAGGGTCGCCGCCGCGATCATGAGCGCTGCGCCGACGATGTCGAGCTGGTGCGGCCGTTCGTGGCGCGGCAACCGCTTCATCGCATGATGGGTGAGCAGTCCGGCGATGAGCCCAAAGGGCACGTTGAGCCAGAAGATCATGGACCAATGCAGATACTCGGCGATGACGCCGCCAAGGGCTGGTCCAGCGACGCCGGCCACGATCCACGAGGTGCCCATATACGCTTGGTAGCGGCCGCGCTCGCGCGGCGTGATCATGTCGGCGATGGTGGTTTGGGTCAGCGGCACGATGCCGCCGCCGCCGATCCCCTGCAGCGTACGGCCGGCGATCAATATCGCCATGTCGGGCGCCGCGGCCGATACCACCGAACCCACGAGGAACAGCCCGATCGCCACCAGCATCATGGAACGGCGACCGTGGATGTCGGAGAGCTTGCCGTAGAGCGGCGATACCACGGTCGAGGACAGCAGATAAGCGATGATGACCCAGGAGAGGTTCTCGAAGTCGCCGAAGTCGCGTCCGATGGTGGGCAAGGCGGTCGCGACGATGGTCTGATTGAGCGCCGAGAGGAACATGCCCAGCATCAGGCCGTAGAAGATGTTGCGCACGTCGCCCGTGGTCAGCGGCGCGTGCGGCTTGGAAGGTTTGGGCTCGACTTTGGAAGGCTTGTTTGACCTTTGGCTCGAAGTCGTCATTCGGATCAAAATTGAATCAGTGGACCAACCCGCATGCCCGGGCGGCATCGGTTGATATCGCGCTCCAGCGCGCTGAAGGCAACGGGCTCAGGCACAGAGCAGGTATGACATCGCCCGCCCGCGCGCTTTGCGCCGCTGGCAACGCGGCCAAGCTGGGCAGGCGGCACAACACCCGGCGTGCCATCGCGTCATTCCCTCGCCGTCGTCGGCCGCGAGGAGCCGCGCAGCACCTGCTCCTTGAGCGCGAGAATGCACGCGAGCGCGACCATCAGGCAGAGAATGGCGGCGGCGAAAACCCACCGAAAGGCCTCGGCCGCGTCCGTTCCCGCCAGCACCGCGCCTGCCGACATCCCGCGCGTCACCGGCGCGCCCGCGAGCACGATCGCACCGAAGGCGGAGACGATGAAAGTCGACCCGAGCGCGCGAAAGAAATTCATCGTGCCGGTCGCGACGCCGAGTTGGTGGAGCGCGACCGCATTTTGCACCACCACAACCGTGAATGGGAACGTCGGCCCCAATCCGAGCCCTACCAGCGCGATCAGCCCGAGCGCAGCCGCGGGCAAAAATCCAGTCGGCGCGATTGCGAGCGGAATGAGCGCCGCCAGCGAGAGCAGCAGGCTGACGAGCGGCACCCGCTTGTAATGAACGAAGCGGACGAGTAGCCGGCCACCGACCACCGAGCTGACCGCCGCACCGCTTTGCAGCGCAATGATCGTCCAGGCCGATTCGCTCACCGAGAGGCCAAGCGCAAGCTGGCCATAAAGGGGCAGCACGATGGTCAGCGCAATGACCACGCCGACGGCGAAGAAGGCGGCTGCGGTGCCGACGCGCATGGCGCCATCGCGCAGCACCGACACCGGAATGAACGGCTGTTTCGCAGTCATCATGCGCCACGCGAACAAGCACCATAGCGTTGCGCAGGCGAGAAAGAGCGCGAGAATCTGCGGCGAGGCCCAAGCATAGCGCCGCCCGCCCCAGGTTAGCGCAAGCAACAGCGGGATCGCGGCCCCCACCATCAGTACGGCGCCCAGCACATCGAGCTCGTGGCGACGGTCGTGGCGCGGCAGCCGCTGCAATATGTTGTGGGTGAACAGAAACGCGAGCCCGCAGAGCGGCAGGTTGAACCAGAAAATCCAAGACCAATGGAGATGCTCGGCAATGAAGCCGCCGAGCATCGGGCCGCCCACGGTCGAGACGATGAAGGTCGAGGAGGTGTAGGCCTGGTAGCGCGGGCGGTCGCGTGGCGAGGCAACATCGCCGATGATGGTCTGCACCAGCGGCATCAGGCCGCCGCCACCCAATCCCTGCACAGCGCGGCCGAAGATCAGCGCCAGCATGGACGGCGCCAGCGCGCAGGCGAGCGATCCAACCGCATAGACGCCGATCGCGATCAGCAGCATGGCGCGGCGGCCACGGACGTCGGAGAGCTTGCCGTAGAGCGGCGTCACCGCGGTCGCACACAGAAGATTGGCGGTGACGACCCATGACATGTTCTCGATGTCGCCCAGGCTCGCGGCGATGGTCGGCAGCGCGGTGGCAACCATCACTTGATCGAGCGCCGCGAGCAGCATGGTGAGGAGCACGCCCACGACGATACGGCGCGCGGCGGCGTGATCGAGATAATCCGACGGTGGCGTGAGCGGATCGCGCATCGTTTCGCCTGGCGCCGGCCAGACGGCGGGGCGCGGGGCATCTAGGCGGGGAACAGGCACGGGGGCAAGACGGCGGATTGCGCAGATGCCATGCCTTTGCGCGCACGCCGCGGTTCGTCACGGCACGGCGGCGACGCGTCTG
>JAFAHL010000484.1 GCA_019237215.1 Hyphomicrobiales bacterium
GTCAAGAAGATGAAGGACGATCCGGTGGCGGTGGAAAGGTTGAGCGAAGAGATCAAGGCGCGTTACAGCAAACTGTTCGGGGTGTAGGGCTCAATCGTCGCGGGCCTCGCACCAGGAGGAAACAATGACGAAGCGTCGATTCTCCAGGCGCTACGTGCTCAAGGCCTCGACGATCGCCGCCGCCGGCTTGTTTGCCTCTCCTTCGCGCAGCGCAGCACCCGAGGCGACCGCGATCACGCCGGAGCTGGTCGAGGCGGCGAGGAAGGAAGGAAAGGTCCACTACTACACCTCGGTCGATCTGCCGCTGGCCGAGAAGATCGCGAGATCTTTCGAGGCAGCATTTCCCGGGGTCTCCGTGCGCGTCGAGCGCAGCGGCGCCGAGCGCGTATTCCAGCGCATCGGCCAAGAATATGCGAGCCGCATCCACGGGGTCGATGTGGTCAATTCGTCGGATGCCGCCCATTTCATCGTGTGGAAGCGCGACGGGCTTCTGGCTCCCTTCGTGCCGGCGGACGTCGCCGAGCACTATCCCGCCGAGCACAAGGATCCCGACGGAATGTTCGCAAGCTTCCGCGTGAGCTTGAGCGCGGTCGCCTACAACACCGACCTCGTCAAGCGCGAGGAGGCGCCGACGAGCTTTGCCGACCTGCTCGATCCGAAATGGACGGGCAAGATCGTCAAGGCGCATCCGAGCTACAGCGGGACCATCCTGACCGCAACCTTCCAGATCGTGCGCGAGCTCGGCTGGGAGTATTTGGAGAAGCTCGCCAAACAGAAGGTCATGCAGGTGCAGTCGGCAACCGACCCGCCCAAGAAGCTCGCGCTCGGCGAACGCGCCATCATGGCGGACGGCGGCGAATACAACGTGCTCCAGATCAAGGAAAGCGGCGGGCCGGTTGAAATCGTCTATCCAACCGAGGGCATTCCGCTCGTCGTCGGTCCGAATGGACTGTTCAAGAACGCGCCCAACCCGAATGCGGCGCGACTGTTCCAATGCTACTGCTTTACGCCCGAATGCCAGCAACTGATCGTCGATTTCGGCGCGTTGCGGTCGATGCATCCCCAGGTCAAGGACAAGCCGGGGCGCAAGCCGTTCCGCGACATCAAGACGATGAGGGAGGATCCGGCCGGCGTCGAAAGGACGAGCGAGGAGATCAAGGCGCGCTACAGCAAACTGTTCGGGGTGTGAAGCCGCCGCGTCTAGACTTGAGAGGAACAATGAGCGGGATTCGATTTTCCCGACGCGATTTGCTCACGGCGTCGACGGCGGCGGCCGCCGGCGTCCTCGCCTCCCATGCTGGCGAGCTGGTGCGGCCGGCGCGAGCGCAAGCGCGTGCGACGGCTGCCGAGCCGATCACGCCGGCGCTGGTGGAGGCCGCCAAGAAGGAGGGCAAGCTTGCCTTCTATACCGCGATGGACTTGCCAGTCGCGGAGAAATTCGCCAAGACGTTCGAGGCGAAATTTCCCGGCGTCACCGTGCGGGTGGAACGTTCCGGCGCCGAGCGCGTGTTCCAGCGCATCGGCCAGGAGATGGAGAGCGGCATCCACGCGGTCGATGTGGTCAACAGCGCGGACGGCGCGCACTTCATCGTGTGGAAGCGCAACGATTGGCTTGCGCCCTATCTGCCCGAGGAGGTCGCGCGCCACTACCCGGCGCAATACTACGACCCCGACGGGCTGTGGGTGACGACGCGGGTCTGGCTCTCTTCGCTCGGTTACAACACCAACCTGGTGAAGCCGGAAGAGGCGCCGAAAAGTTTTGCCGACCTGCTCGATCCGAAATGGATGGGCAAGATGGTGAAGGGACATCCCGCCTATAGCGGCACGATCATGACCGCCACGTTCCAGATCGTGCGCGAATTCGGCTGGCAGTACCTCGAAAGATTGGCCAAGCAGAGGGTGATGCAGGTGCAGTCATCGACCGATCCGCCGAAGAAGCTCGCGCTGGGCGAGCGCGCGGTGATGGCCGACGGCAACGATTACAATCTCGTCCAACTCAAGGAGGCGGGTGGGCCGGTCGAGGTCGTTTATCCGGCCGAAGGCACGCCGCTCGTGACCGGCCCGAGCGCGGTGTTCAAGTCGGCGCCCAACCCGAACGCTGCGCGGCTGTTCCAGAACTGGCTGCATTCGCTCGAGGCGCAGCAGCTCCTGGTCGATTTTGCCCGTCAGCATTCGGTCCACCCGCTCACCAAGGAGAAGCCGGGGGCGCGCCGGCTCGACGAGATCAAGGTGTGGAAGGACGATCCTGCCGGCGTCGAGCGCGCGAGCGAGGAGATCAAGGCGCGCTACGCACAGATCTTCAGGGTGTGATGCGCTTGGCAAGCTTGGATCGTAGGGTGGGAAAAGGCGCACAATCCGGCGCCCGCGCAAGTGTCCTATCGTACGCCTTTGCCCACGCGCATAGACCCGCGCTTTCTTCGTCAACGTGGGCACGGCGCTCTACGAAATGCTTGGCGACTGCTATATTTCTGGCCGCGCCTTTGCCCACCCTACGTGCTCGCCGCCTCCGCGTTCGGGGATGTGGACTTGTCATGACCATTGCATTGCCGGCGCTGGGCATCCCCCGAAAGCACAAGATCGATCTGTCGCGGCCGATCCTGATGCTGTTCGCCGCGCTCTTGTGCGTGCTGATCATCCTGCCGATGTCGTGGCTCATCTATTACAGCCTCGTCGACCGCAACGGAGCCTTCACCCTCGATAACTTCAAGACGCTGGTCACGGATCCCGTTTTCATCGATCCGCTGACGACGACGCTGATCCTGGCGACGAGTTCGAGCGTCATCTGCAGCCTTTTCGCCGCGCCCATGGGCTGGCTGGTCGCGCGCACGGATATGCCGTTGCGCCGCACCGTGCGCGCGCTGGTCACGGCGTCCTTCGTCACGCCGCCCTTCCTCGGCGCCATCGCCTGGGAGCTGCTGGCCGCGCCCAACAGCGGCCTCCTCAACAAGATCTACCGGGCGGCGACCGGCGCGCCGCAGGACGAGCACCTCTTCAACATCTATTCGCTCGCGGGCCTGATCTTCGTCATCTCCTGTTATACGTTTCCCTATGTCTTCGTGCTGATCGCGAACGCGCTCGACCGCATTCCCGGCGACCTCGAGGACGCCTCCTCGATCCTCGGCGGCCGCACCTGGACGACGGCGCGGCGCATCACGATACCGTTGGCGTTGCCGGCGCTGCTCGCCGGCGCGCTCGTCGCCTTCCTGCAGGCGATGACGCTGTTCGGCTCGCCGGCGATCCTGGCGATCCCCGCCGGCTTCCACACCATGACCACCAAAATCTGGAGCCTGTTCAATTATCCCCCCAAGGCCGAACTCGCGGCGGCGGCCTCGGTGCCGCTGCTCGTGCTCACCGTGGCGTTGCTGCGCGCCGAGCATCTCATCCTCGGCCGCCGCGGCTATTCGGTCGTCGGCGGCAAGCAGGGCGATCCGAGAGTGATCAGGCTCGGCGCGCTCAAATGGGCGGCGCTCGCCATCGTCTTCCTCGTTCTCATGTGCCCGGTGTTTCTGCCCTACGGCGCGCTGCTCAATGCCACATTCTCGCGGGTCGCCACCTCGTTCGTGACGTTCGATAATTTCACCCTGCACAACATCCACTTCGTGTTCTTCGAATTGTCGGCCACCCAGCTCGCCGTGAAGAACACCTTCCTGCTCGGCGTCGCCTCGGCCACCATCGGTACGATCCTGGCGCTGGTGATCGCCTACGTCACGACGCGCCGCGCCATCAGGGGCTACCGCGCGCTCGGCTTCCTCGCGACCGCGCCGGTTGCCATCCCCGGCATCGTGCTCGGCGTCGGCTTGTTCTTGAGCTACGCGCGACCGCCGCTCGTGCTCTACGGCACGCTGTGGATCCTGCTGCTCGCCTTCGTGACCATCGCGCTGCCCGCCGCCTACCAGCAGCTGCAATCGGCGTTCCGCTCGGTGCACACCGATCTCGAGGATGCCAGCCGCGTCCTCGGCTCGACCCGCCTGCGCACGTTGCGCGACATCACCGCACCGCTGCTGCGAACGAGCGTGATCGCGACCTGGTGCTTCATCTTCGTCGGGGTGATCCGCGAATTGTCGGCCGCCATCATGCTGTTCACCTCGGAGACCAAGGTGATCTCGGTGCTCATCTTCGACCTCAACGAGTCGGGCGACCTCGGCGCCATCTCGGTGCTCGGACTGATCATGCTGGCCATCACCTTCGCCGTCGTCATCGCGGTCAATCGCATCCCCGGTTTCGGCGACGCTCGCCTGCGCAACGCCTGATCCATGGACGGCTCGCTTCCCAAAACCTCCGTCGCCGAGATCTTGGCGCACAGGATCGCGGCGCTCGCGCCACCGCGACTGCCCGCGCCGGTACGGCGCAAATGCGAGGACCTGCTCATCGATGTCGTCGGCCTCTGCCTCACCGCGCGCCACGAGGATTATGTCCGGGCGGCGCTGGCGGGCTGGGACGAGGAGGGGCCGTGCAGCGCCATCGGCCACGCGCGCGGCATGAGCGCGGCCGGCGCCGCCTTCGTCAACGGGACCGCCGCGCATGGCGAGGACTTCGACGATACCTTCGAGGGCGGTCCGGTGCATGCCGGCGCCGTCATCGTCCCGGCGGTGCTCGCAGCTTGCGAGCGCTACCATCCGGATGGACCCTCGGCGCTGCTCGGCATCGCAGTGGGCGTCGAGGTGATCTGCCGGCTCAGCCTCGTTGCGCCCAAGGCGGTGCACAAGGCCGGCTTTCATCCCACCGCGGTGTTCGGCGCCATGGCGGCGGCGGCCGCCGTCGGCGCCGCGCTCAAGCTCGGTCCGCGCCAGCTTGTCGACGCGCTCGGGATCGTCGGCTCCATGGCCGCCGGCATCATCGAATATCTCGCGGAGGGCGCCTGGACCAAGCGCCTGCATCCGGGCTGGGCGGCGCAATCCGGGCTGCGTGCGGCGGGCCTCGCGCGCGCAGGGTTCGTCGGGCCGCGCACCGTGTTCGAAGGCGCACACGGCCTGTTCCACGGCTTCGCCCACACCACCACCGGCGACTACGATGCGCTGACCGGCGATTTCGGCGCACGCTGGGTGACGCCGACGCTCGCGTTCAAACCTTATCCCTGCGGGACGATGACGCACCCCTACATCGACTGCGCGCGGCGGCTCGCCGCCAGCGGCGTCAAATTGGAGGAGATCAAAGAGCTCGTCTGCGAGGTCGGCGAGGGTACGGTGCATCGCCTGTGGGAGCCGCTCGCCGCCAAGCAGCGCCCGGCCAACGGCTATGCCGGAAAATTTTCCACCCCCTATTGCATCGCCGCCGCCTTCGTGCGCGGCAACGTCGGGCTCGACGCCTTCACCGACGACGCGGTGAAGGATGCGCGCGTTACCGCGCTCGCCTCGAAAGTGCGCTACCGGATCGAGGCGAACAATCCGTATCCCAACAATTTCACCGGCCACATCCGCGCGGTGCTCGCCGACGGCCGCGTCATCGAGGAGCGCCAGCCGCATATGCGCGGCGGCGCGCACGAGCCGCTCACGCGCGGCGAC
>JAFAHL010000076.1 GCA_019237215.1 Hyphomicrobiales bacterium
GCGCACCGAGATCGCCCGCAGCCTTGACCGCCTCGTCGACCGAAAAAGCCGCATGCCCGCGCGGCACCGCCACGCCGAATTCCCGCAGCACCGCCTTGGCTTGATATTCGTGGATGTTCATGCGGACCTTTACGTCTCTTGGATGCAGTGCATGCAGACCACTTTGCGCGGTGCCCGCAAGTTTGATTGCTCTGCGCCCCCGGGGCGGAGCGTTGCCGCCCCTTCGTCCGCGAACTTGAGCATGCTCACTTCGCCAAATTCGGTGCGATCTTCTTGCAAGCCTCGACCAGCGTTGCCACCGCCTCGGCCGACTGTTCGAACATGGCGCGTTCGCTGCCGTTCAACTGAATCTCGACGATGCGCTCGACGCCCTTGGCGCCGATCACGGCGGGCACGCCGACGTAAAGGTTCTTGACCCCGTACTCGCCGTTGAGATAGGCCGCGCAAGGAAGCACGCGCTTCTTGTCCTTGAGAAAGCTTTCCGCCATGGCAACGGCGGATGCCGCCGGCGCGTAAAAGGCCGAGCCGCTCTTGAGCAGGTTGACGATCTCGGCGCCGCCGTCGCGCGTTCGCTGGACGATCTCGTCGAGCCGCGCCTGCGTGGTCCATTTCATCTTGACGAGATCGGGCAGCGGAATGCCGGCCACGGTCGAATAGCGAATCAGCGGCACCATGCTGTCGCCGTGACCGCCGAGCACGAACGCGGTCACGTCCTCGACCGAGACGTTGAACTCGTCGGCGAGAAAAAAACGAAAGCGCGCGCTGTCGAGCACGCCCGCCATGCCGACGACCATTTGCTTGGGCAAGCCGCAGGCCTTTTGCAACGCCCACACCATGGCGTCGAGCGGGTTGGTGATGCAGATCACGAACGCACCCGGCGCGTATTTCTTGATGCCGGCGCCGACCTGCTCCATCACCTTGAGGTTGATGCCGAGAAGATCGTCGCGACTCATGCCCGGCTTGCGCGGCACGCCGGCGGTCACGATGCACACCGCGGCGCCATCAATCGCGTCGTAGGAATTGGTGCCGGTGAAACGCGCATCGAAGCCCTCGACGGGTGAATGCTGCACGAGGTCGAGCGCCTTGCCCTGGGGAATGCCTTCAGCGATGTCGAACAGCACGACGTCGCCGAGCTCTTTGAGGCCGATAAGATGGGCGAGCGTGCCGCCAATCTGGCCGGCACCGATCAATGCAATCTTGGGACGCGCCATGTGCGGAAGAACCTCGGATGGGGAGCGGCGGAAACCCCGGCGAAACGGGTCATAGACCGTTTCCGGCCTGCGCTTCAAGTCGCCCGCCGTCTCTCCTCACGTCTCTACCAGGCCCTCCGTCGATCCCGACGCGACCGCTTGGCCGTGCGGCAAGGCGAGATAAGCCTCCGAGCGCATCTCGATCAGACGCGAGGCCGTGCGCTTGAACTCGTGCGCCTCGAAGCCTTCGTTGGCGTCATAGAGCGCGTCGGGCTCGACCTCGGCGGAGGCAACGAGCTTGACCGCATGGTCGTAGAAGGTATCGATCAGGATGATGAAGCGCTTGGCCTCGTTGCGCCGCTCGTAGTCCATCACCGCGATATGATCCAGCACGACCGTGTGGTACTCGCGCGCGATCTTGAGATAGTCGGCGGCGGCCAGCGGCTGTTGGCACAAATCGTGAAACGAGAAGCGCGCCACTCCCATGGCCGCGCGCGGCACGCGAACGGTGCGCCCCTTCACCAGCAAATCCTGCGGCTCCCCGGCATGGCCCGCGGTCAGGCGCCGCCAGGCCTCATCGAGTGCAGCTTCCGCCGCCCGATCGGCGGGAACGTACCATACTGGCGCGCCACCGAGCTTTTCCAGCCGGAAATCGGCGCGGGCCTTGAGCTGGACGACCTCCATGTGCTTCTCGATGAGCGCGATGAACGGCAGGAACAGCGCACGATTGAGGCCGTCCTGGTAGAGCTCGCTCGGCGCTACGTTCGATGTCGCGACCACCACCACACCGAGCTCAAACAGATGCTGGAACAGCCGCCCAAGAATCATGGCGTCGGCGATGTCGGTGACGTGGAACTCGTCGAAGCAAAGCAACCACGTCTCTTCTGCGATCGCGGCGGCGGCGAGGGCGATCGGATCCTCGCCGCTGATTTCGCCCAGTTTCGCCCGCTGACGGAGCGCATAAATGCGCTCGTGCACCTCGGTCATGAATTCATGAAAATGGACGCGGCGCTTGCGAACGACCGGTGACACCGCGAAGAACAGATCCATCAGCATGGTCTTGCCGCGGCCGACGTCGCCGAAAATGTAGAGACCCTTGATCGGCTCCGCCTCGCCCGCGCCGAACAGCCATCCCAGGGAGGAGGACTTGTGCGCGAGAGGATGCTCGGCGAGTCGCCTTTCGAGCTGCGCCAGCCTG
Source organism: Hyphomicrobiales bacterium (assembly GCA_019237215.1). Classification (GTDB taxonomy): domain Bacteria; phylum Pseudomonadota; class Alphaproteobacteria; order Rhizobiales; family Xanthobacteraceae; genus VAZQ01. The sequence goes on from JAFAHL010000076.1 coordinate 2,389, forward strand.
TCGACGATCGCCTGCTGGCCGCTGTCGCGTTCGATCTTCCCGGCGGCAACGCGCGCCGCATACTGCAGTGAGAGGGAGGCCGACATGAGCGGGAAGGGGAAGCGTTGCGGGACGGCGATGCAATAGCGGCCTTGCACGGCTGCTCGCAAGCCGAAGTTTCGCACAAGCGCCGCGCTCGCGATCAGACGGGGTTCGAGCGCGGCCCCGTCTCGGCTCTCCCCCAGCCGCGCATCCCCCTTGCGCTGCCGATTTCATTCGCCTCGTCCGCGGCAAGAGCGCGGGGGGATCGCATACTGCGTTGCGGTAAAGTCGCACCAGAATTGGACGGAGCGCATGGCAGCTATGTAATTTTACTGTTAAAAGTCATTGACTTAATTGTGATTGGCACGAACCCCAATGCCATGGTCCGGCTTATATTGCAGCGCAATATGATTCGCAGCCTAACCCCAGAGGAGTCGCTCATGCGCCACCCGTTGCCCCGCGGCGGATTGATCCGCAAATTGTGGATCGGCGAATCCGAACGTTACTGCGACCACCTGTTGCGTCTTGATGCGAGCAGCCGCCGCAACCGTTTCGCCGGCGCGGTATCGGACCAGTTCGTGCGCGACTATGCCGATCTTTCATTCGGCATCGACGCGCTTATTCATGGCTTCTTCGTCGACGACACGCTGCGCGGCGCGGCCGAGCTGCGGCAGGTCGGATCGCCCATGACGCGTGAAGCCGAGGTCGCGTTCTCGATCGAGCGGCCGTGGCAGAGCCACGGGGTCGGCTCCATGCTGCTCGAGCGCACGCTGCTCGCCGCGCGCAACCGTGGCCTCAAGTTCCTGCACATGGCCTGCCTCGCCGACAACAAGCGCATGCAGCAGCTCGCCCGCAAATACGATGCCGAGCTCAGCTTCGATTTTTCGAGCGTGGTCGGCGAAGTCGCCACCCCCCGGCCGACGCCGCTCTCGTTGATGCGCGAAATTATCGCCGACGGCCACGGCTTCGCCACCGCCATCTTCGACGTGCAGTCGCGGCTGCTCAAACCGGTCTAGTTCGCACCATGGTGGACGCCCGAGGCGGCGTCACGCCGCGAGCGGATACGCCGCCTCGACCATATAGGGCCCGCCGCCGATCGACGCCCGCGACGAGAACAGCACGAAGCGCGAGACCTTGAACGGCTGCGAGCGAAACGGCGCACGCAACGCCAGATAGTCCGCGACCTGCTGGTTCGATGATTCGCGCAGGCGCGCCAGCGAAACATGCGGCGTGTATTTGCGTCCCTCCGGCTCAAGCCCGACCCGCTGCATCAGCCGTTCGTGCTCGGCCTGGAGCTCCATCAAAGCCTGCTCCGCCGCGAGCGTGGCCACGATCGCGCGCGGCCTGCGCCCGCCGAAGGATTTGAGATCGTCCACCCGCAGTTCGAACGCCTCCCGGCGCACCCTGCCCAGCATGGACGCGACCTCATGCGCGATAACGTCATCGACGTCGCCGATAAAGCGCAGCGTCACGTGATAGTTCTCGGGGTCGATCCAGCGCGCTCCCGGGAGCCCGCCACGGAGCACGGACAGCGACTGGCCAAGATCGAAGGGAATTTCGAGACCGGTGAAGAGGCGCGGCATGGGAATAACGGCAATTCTGCATGTGCATATACGACGGCTCGCGGAGATTCGCACGCCTCAAGTGGCGCTTACATGACACGTTTGTCGCGTGCACGGCCCACAAGCTCCTCGACCTTTGGCAGGATGCGGGCGACGATCGCGTCGATGCCAGCGGCGGTCGGATGAAGGCCGTCGCGCTGATTGAGCCCGGCTTCACCGGCAACGCCGTCGAGGAAGAACGGATAAAGCAGAAGATCGTGGCGGGCGGCGAGTTCGGCATAGATCGCTTCGAAATCGCGCCCATAGTCAGAGCCGAGATTGGGCGCCGAGCGCATGCCGGCGAGCAGTACGGCCAGGTGCCGGACGGCGAGGCGGCGCACGATCTCCGCGAGCGCTTGGCGCGTGACCTTCGGATTGATCCCGCGCAGCATGTCGTTGGCACCGAGTTCGACGATGACGGCATCCGTCCCCTCCGGCACCGACCACTCGAGGCGGGCGAGCCCACTGGAAGCGGTATCCCCGGAGACCCCCGCATTGGCGACCTCGACCGCGAGGCCCTTGGCCCGGAGCGCCTGTTCGAGCTTGACCGGAAAGGTTTCGTCGGCGCGCAGGCCGAGGCCGGCGGTGAGCGAATCGCCCAAGACCACGATTCGCACTGGCCGATCGTTTGCGGCGGCGGCCGACACGCGCATCGCGACGGCGAGCGCCAGCATCATCGCAACCAGCGCAAATGTCTGGACCCACCCCCGCCAAGTCCCATATGACCGAGGCAGCGCCGAGCTGCCCACAAGCGAAGGCATCAAAGAGCGACGGAACATGCACGACACCTCAGCGTCAGGGCGCCTAGACCCGGCGATCGCGCTCAGCGGTGTCAATCTGTCGCTCGGGCGGGGCGCGGCCCGCGTTCATATCCTCAAAGACATCGACCTGCATATAGGCCGCGGCGAGGCAATCGGCTTGGTGGGACCGTCGGGCTCGGGCAAGTCGACCTTACTCATGGTCACGGCCGGGTTGGAGCGCGCCGACACCGGCTCGGTGGTGGTCGCCGGTGAGGCGCTAGGCACACTGAACGAAGACGCGCTGGCGCGTTTCCGCGGGCGTAATGTGGGCATCGTTTTTCAATCCTTCCATCTCATTCCCACCATGACGGCGCTGGAAAACATCGCGGTGCCGCTGGAGCTTGCCGGGCTCGGTGACGCCCACGAGCGCGCCGCGCGCGAACTTGCCGCGGTCGGCTTGAGCGAGCGGCAGCACCACTATCCGGCCGAGCTTTCCGGCGGCGAGCAGCAACGCGTCGCGCTTGCCCGCGCGCTCGCGCCAAACCCAACCATCCTCATCGCCGACGAGCCGACCGGCAACCTCGACGAGGCCACCGGGGCGGAGATCATCGATCTTCTGTTCGCAGGACATGCGCAACGCGGCACCACGCTCGTGCTCGTCACCCACGATGCCGCGCTCGCCTCGCGCTGCGACCGCGTGGTGCGGCTACGCTCGGGGCGAATCGAAACTGCGCCGAAGCGTGTCGAGGTGGAGGCGCAGTCGTGAACGCTGCGCTGTCGACCTCGCTTTCTCCCGGCCGAAGGAGCAGTCCGCTGCCCCTGCGTTTTGCGGCGCGCGAATTGCGCGGAGGCCTGCGCGGATTCTATGTGTTTGTCGCCTGCATCGCGCTGGGAGTCATGGCAATTGCCGGCGTGGGTTCTGTCGCATCGGGACTTGCGGACGGACTCGCGCGTGAAGGGCGCGTCATCCTCGGCGGCGACCTGGCATTCTCTCTCAGCCTGCGCCAAGCAAGCGACGACGAGCGCGCGTTTCTCGACCGCCGCGGCCGTGTATCGCTCGCAGCCACCATGCGCGCCATGGCGCGCACGCAAGACGGGCGAACGGCGTTGGTCGAGGTCAAGGCGGTCGATGCTGCCTATCCGCTTTACGGCATCGTGGCGCTCGATCCGCAACAGCCGCTCGCACAAGCGCTCGCGCAACGCGAGGGAGCATTCGGCGCCGCTGCCGACCCCGCGCTGCTTGCGCGGCTCGACCTCAAGCCGGGCACGCGTATCACGCTTGGCACGGCCGTAATCGAAATTCGCGCGGTGCTGACGTCGGAGCCCGACAAGCTCGCCGGCGGCATCGGCTTCGGTCCGCGCCTGCTCGTCAGCGAAACGGCCCTGCGCGCAAGCGGCCTGCTGCAACCCGGAAGCGTCGTGCGCTGGCATTACCGCTTACGGCTGCCCGACAACGATGCAACCGACACGGTCGTGCGCGCGGTGACGGCGGCGGCGCAAGCCCAATTGCCGGAGGCCGGCTGGGAAGTGCGTTCGCGCGCCAACGCTTCACCCTCGCTCGAACGCAACGTCGAGCGCTTTACACAGTATCTGACGTTGGTTGGACTGACCGCGCTGCTGGTCGGAGGAGTGGGTGTGGCCAACGCGGTCAAGGGCCATCTCGACCGCCGACGCGAGGTCATCGCCACGCTCAAGGCGCTGGGCGCGACCGGCGCGCGCGTGTTCGGAATTTATCTCACCCAGGTGCTGATGCTCGCCGGCCTCGGCGCGCTGCCGGGCCTCGCAATCGGCGCGGCCTTGCCATTTCTCATTGCCTGGACCTTCGGCACCGTGTTGCCCTTGCCGATTGCGCCGGCGCTGCATCCCGGCGAGCTTGCGCTGGCGCTGGTTTACGGCCTGCTCACCGCCGCCGCTTTCGCCTTGTGGCCGCTCGGGCGCGCACACGACGTGCCGGTCTCGGCTTTGTTCCGCGACGAGGTCGCGAGCGATCTACGCTGGCCGCGCCGGCGCTATATCGTGGCAACGGTTCTGCTGGGTTGCACGCTCGCGATGCTCGCGGTCGAGCTCGCCTATGACCGGCGCATCGCTGCGATGTTCGTGGCGGCTGCGGCCGCCGTATTCGTGCTGCTGCGCCTGGTGGCGGCGCTCATTATCCTGACCGCGCGCCGCCTGCCGCGCGCGCGCTCGCCGATCGTTCGGCTCGCCATTGCCAACATCCACCGCCCCGGCGCGCTTGCGCCCAGCGTCGTGCTGTCGCTCGGCTTGGGGCTTGCCGTCCTGGTCACCGTGATCGCGGTCGACAGCAATCTGCGCCGCCAATTCCTGGCGGCGTTGCCGGACAAGGCGCCGTCGTTCTATTTCGTAGATATCCCGGCCGCCGATGCCGAAACGTTCGACGCCTTCATCCGCGCGCGCGTCCCGCGCGCCGCGCTCGAGCGCGTGCCAATGCTGCGTGGACGCATTGTGGCGGCGAACAGCGTCCCTGCCGAAGACTTGAGGCCGCCCCCCGACGCGACCTGGGCGTTGCAGAGCGATCGCGGCATCACTTATGGAGACAATATCCCGGCGGGCTCGCACCTGGTTGAAGGAGCGTGGTGGCAACCGCACTACCAAGGCCCGCCGCTGGTCTCGTTCGAGAAACGCATCGCGGATGGGCTCGGCCTCAAACTCGGCGACGCTGTCACCGTCAACGTCCTCGGCCGCAGCCTCACCGCGACGGTCGCCAATCTGCGCGCAGTCGAGTGGCAAAACCTCGGCATCAACTTCGTCATGGTATTCTCGCCCGCCACCTTCCGAGGCGCGCCGCACAGCCATATCGCCACCCTCACGTATCCCGGCGGCAGCACGACCGAGGAGGAAGTCGCCCTGCTCAGAGCAGTGGCCGATGCCTTCCCGACGGTTACGATCTTGCGGGTGCGCGACGCCCTCGATGCGGTCGGTCAGATCGTCTCGAACCTGGCGCTGGCAATCCGCGGGGCGAGCGTGCTCACGTTGCTCGTAGCAGTGCTGGTGCTGGGCGGAGCGCTCGCGGCGGGTCACCGCCACCGCGTCTATGATGCGGTGATCCTCAAGACCGTTGGCGCGACGCGCATGCGGCTGCTCTCGGCCTATGCGCTCGAATATCTCGCGCTCGGCCTCGCCACCGCGGTGTTCGGCATAGCGGCCGGTTCGGCAGCCGCCGCTTTCGTTATCGTCAGAGTGATGAATCTGTCCTTCGCCTGGCCGCCCGGCCCGTTGCTCGCGGCGGCCGCCGGCGCGCTTGCGGCGACCGTGGCGCTTGGACTCATTGGGACTTTCACGGCACTCGGCCAGAAGCCGGCCGCCGTGCTCCGCAACCTATAGAACGCGTTTCGGCAAAGCCGCCGATCAAGCGACAACGCGCCGCGCCCGGCCGCCACGTCGCGCCGCCGTCACATTGCTAGACTGTAATCAGCCCGGAATTGATGCCGCCGGGGAGCCGGCGGCAACAAATCCCGTTTGCGGCATCTGGCGCCGGAACCAATCCCGCACTAGATTCCGCGCATCGGACGCCACCCGCTCAGCGGTGGGCGCCATATGATCCGGCCGCGGGGTCGGAGTTCAGAGAGAGGTGACTTCCATGTCGGATTTCGACCGGAACTACGCGGCTGCCAGACGCGGCGTCGGTGCGGACCGGGCGGTTGCGATCGATCAGGGCCTGCGGGCCTACATGATCCGCGTCTACAACTACATGGCCATGGGCGTCGCGCTCACGGGCATCGCCTCTTGGCTCACGTTCCAGGCGGCCGTCGTCACCAATGCCAACGGCGCGATCGTCGGATTGACCTCGTTCGGCCAGATGATCTTCAGCGGACCAGCGGTACTGGTGCTGTTCCTTGGAACGCTGGGATTGGTCTTTCTCATCAGCTGGCGCATCGACCGGCTCGAACCCTCGACCGCGTTTTCACTTTTCATGGTGTATGCGGCACTGCTCGGCGTGATGCTGTCGTCGGTGTTCCTGACCTATACCGGCGCCTCGATCACGCGGGTGTTCTTCATCTCGGCCGCCGCCTTCGGATCGCTAAGCCTCTATGGCTACACCACGCAGCGTAACCTCTCGGCGATGGGATCGTTCCTGATGATGGGACTGATCGGATTGATCATCGCCATGCTGGTCAATCTTTTCCTCAAGAGCACCGGGCTCGACTTCGTGATCTCTGCCGTCGGCGTGCTGATTTTCGCGGGCCTGACCGCGTGGGACACCCAGCGGATCAAGGAAATGTATGACCCGATGGAAGACGGCACCATCGTCGGCCGCAAGGCGGTGATGGGCGCCCTCTCGCTCTATCTCGACTTCATCAACCTGTTCCTGTTCTTGTTGCGCTTCCTCGGCGACCGTCGCTGAGCGACCAAAACGGCAAGTGAAATGGCGGTGGCGCCCCGGCGATGAGCCGGGGCGCCGTCGCGTTTGCACGCCGCAAGCCGGACAGCGGACCGTGGACGGGTTATTCTTCCGTCACCCGCATCCGTCGTCCGCTCCATGGTCGCCCCGATCCCTATTCGTCCCGCTGAGCCGCGCGACCTCGCAGCGATCACGCGAATTTACGACCACGCGGTGCGGCACGGCACCGCATCGTTCGAGATCGAGCCTCCCGATGAGCGCGAAATGGCGCGGCGCTACGAGGCGCTTCGGGCCGGCGGTTATCCCTACCTGGTGGCGGAGCTCGACGCCGAGATCGTGGGTTACGCTTATGCCGGACCATATCGCGCGCGCGTGGCCTATCGCTGGAGCGTCGAGGACGCGATTTATATCGCGCCGTCCTCGCAGCGGCGCGGGGTCGGCCGCGCGCTGCTCGAGCGGCTGATCGCCGACGCGGAAGTCGGCGGCTTCCGGCAAATGATCGCGGTCATCGGAGATTCCGCCAATGCCGGCTCGATCGAGCTGCATCGCGCCGCCGGCTTTCGGATCGTCGGCACGTTCGACAATGTCGGCTTCAAGTTCGGCCGCTGGCTCGACACCGTCTTGATGCAGCGGCCGCTCGGGATCGGCGCGACGGCGATGCCGTAACGCTCGGCCACCACGATCGTCAGCCCGCCACCACGCTCAGCGATTGGTCGATCGCGCGTAGCACCGGGTCGAGCTCGTGGCCGCGGCGCACGATCAAACCCGTCGCCGAGATTACGCTGTAGGCGCCTTGTCGGCGCGCAAGCTTCGGACTTTTCTCGATGCGATAGACGGGAACTTCCGCAGCGCGGCGGAACACGGAGAACACTGCGCGGTCCTTGAGGAAGTCGATCGCATAGTCACGCCATTCGCCGGCGGCAACCTTGCGACCGTAAAGTCCGAAAATGCGGTTGAGCTCGCGCCGGTCGAAAGTGACTCGGTTTACGGGGGCGAGGGGCAACGTGCCCCGGGCCTCGCCCCCATAAAACTCGCTCGGCTCGGTATCGCCGTAGCTCATCCGGCGCCTCCTTCCATGTGACATGTCGGTGACGGCAATGATCGCGCCGGACGCAGACATCGGCAAGAGCGAATGGAAGTTGCCCCCCGCGGGCTCGCGCGACGGCGACATGGTGACCGGCGATCATCACGGATTCGTTAATGGAATCATAATACTGCCCAATTCCGGTCAAGCACGCGCCAAGCTGGAATGCGAGTGAGGAGACTGTTGCCTCAGGGCCCGGTCTTGCCTTGGAGTGCCGGATTCTTCAGCCCCCCAGCCCCCGGGAGTTCAGGGCGGATCGGGCCCGCTCAGTGCGAGTATGTGTTCCGCGTAAGGTTCAATCCCAAATGACTTTCGGGCCGGCTCGAGCCGGCCCGATTTTTCATTGCACGATAGGCACGCGACGACCGAGCGCGCAGGCTCGCTCCCGCGCCGCCTGGTCGTCTGTTTATTGGATCGCCGCGAGCGTCGCGCCGAGGATCGTCTTCGGCTTTTCCACCGTGCCGCTCTGCACCAACACAGCCGCTTCGTCGATGTTAGCGCCCTTGAGCGTCTGCACGGGTACGCTCCACGAATTGGCCTTGCCGGTCCAATCGCCGAGCTTGACCCACCGCCGCACGACGTTGTGGTAGGTGATCGCGCGGCCTTTGTTTTCGCCGCGCCCAATGGCGACGATAGCGGCCTTTCTCAGCCCGAACAGCCAGACCTCGGCACCCGTGTGGGAATCCGCGGCGTCGGGAACGCTGACGTTGAGCCGTCCATCGGTGAGCGCAAGCGTCGGCAGCAAGGACATCGCGCCGTTCTTGCGACTCGCGGCGATGGCAAGCTCGATCGCGGCCTTGTCGCTGCCAAGGGCGTGGAGGCTGCCATTCACCACCACCTGCGGCGTGTAGACCTGACCGTCGCCGCGCGCATGCGCGTAGGCCTTTTGGCGGGCGGTGTTGCGGGGATCGGCCAGCGTGTCCTTCCACCCGAGATAGTCCCAATAGTCGACGGGCACGCTGACGGAGACGAGCGAAGGATCATCCGCGAGCTCTCCGAGCAATTGGTCCGCTGGCGGACAGGATGAGCAGCCTTGGCTGGTGAACAGCTCGATGACGGCGCGCGGCTCAGCCTGCGCGAGTGAATATGGCGCTGCGGCGCAATAAACGACAGTCACCGCATAGGCGAGGCAACAACGTACCATTCCGATCCTTCCCGCCCTTCAGACCAGTCCGTTTCCCCCCTCCGCTACCGGAGTCATAGTGAGCCGCCCGATCACCCGCCACTCAATTCGAGGTGAGCCAATCGAGGCTCTAGTGGCGACCGCATTTGCCGCACGGTGTGCGCGAACTTCGGGCCTCGGGCACTAGCCCGCCACCAGATGCCGCAGCACGTAATGCAATATGCCGCCGTGCTTGAAATAATCGAGCTCGTCGAGTGTATCGATGCGGCAAACAAGCGGGACGCGCTTGAGCCCGCCATCGGCGGCGACGATTTCAGCGATCATGCGCTGGCGCGGTTTGATCTCGCCGTGCAGCCCACGGATCGTCACTTGTTCGTCGCCCCTGAGACCGAGCGACTGCCAGGATGTGCCTTCCTCGAAGCACAGCGGCAGCACACCCATACCGATCAGGTTCGAGCGATGAATGCGTTCGAACGATTGGGTGATGACCGCGCGCACGCCGAGCAGGTTGGGTCCCTTGGCCGCCCAGTCGCGCGAGGATCCGCTGCCGTATTCCTTGCCGGCGAAGACGACGAGCGGAACCCTGTCGCTCTTGTAGCGCATGGCGGCGTCGTAGATCGACATGCGCTGGCGTGAGGGATAGTGGACGGTCACGCCGCCCTCGACGCCCGGCACCATCTGGTTCTTGAGACGGATGTTGGCGAAGGTGCCGCGCATCATCACCTCGTGATTGCCGCGGCGAGTGCCGTACTGGTTGAAATCGGGCGGCTTGACCTTGTGCTCGACGAGATACTTGCCCGCCGGTGAATCGATCTTGATCGAGCCCGCCGGCGAAATGTGGTCCGTGGTGATCGAATCGAGCAGCAGACAGAGCACGCGCGCGTCCACGATATCGCTGAGCGGAGCCGGGTGGCGCCCCATGCCGACGAAATAGGGTGGGTTCTGCACGTAAGTCGATTTGCGGTCCCAGTTGTAGGTCAACCCGCCTTTCACGCTGATGCTGCGCCAATGGGAGTCGCCCTTGAAAACGTCGGCATATTTCTTGGTGAACATCTGCTTGCTCAGCGTCTTGCGTATGACGCCGTTGATTTCGCGGCTCGACGGCCAAATGTCCCTGAGGAACACCTTCTTGCCCTTTTTATCGAGGCCCAACGGTTGCTTCACCAGATCGGAATACATCGAGCCCGCGAGCGCATAAGCAACGACCAGCGGCGGCGAGGCCAGGTAATTGGCGCGCACGTCGGCGTTGACCCGCCCTTCGAAATTGCGGTTGCCGGAGAGCACGGCGGCGGCGACGAGGTCCTTCTCGTTGATCACCTTGGAAATCTCGGGCGCGAGCGGACCGGAATTGCCGATGCAGGTGGTGCAGCCGAAGCCGACGAGATTGTAGCCGAGCTTGTCGAGGTCCTTTTGCAGCCCGGACTTGTCGAGATAGTCGGCGACCACCTGGGAACCCGGCGCCAGTGAGGTCTTAACCCAGGGCTTGACGCTCAAGCCTTTGGCCACCGCCTTGCGCGCGAGCAACCCGGCGCCGACCATGACGTTCGGGTTCGAGGTGTTGGTGCAGGAGGTGATGGCGGCAATGACGACGTCGCCGTGGCCGAGGTCGTGCTGGCGGCCTTCGACCGGTATCCGCTTCGACGAGCCGGCCTTGGAGAAGTTCTTATCGAGTGAGGTAGCGAGCGACGGATGCAGGTCGAAGATGTCCTTGCCCCCGTCGCCGCCTTTGTTGAATTCTTTCTCCATCGCCATGGCGAAGCCGGTCTTGACGTCCTTGAGCGCGACGCGGTCCTGCGGACGCTTGGGTCCCGCCAGCGACGGCTCGACCTGCGACAATTCGAGCTTGAGCACGTCGGTGAAGATGGGGTCCGGCGTCGACTTGGTGCGGTACATGCCCTGCGCCTTGCTGTAGGCGGCCACCAAGGCGAGGTGCGCGGGCGCTCGGCCGGTATCCGCAAGATACTTCAGCGTATCGTCGTCGACCGGGAAAAAGCCGCAGGTCGCGCCGTATTCGGGCGACATGTTGCCGATCGTGGCGCGATCGGCGATGGAGAGATTGGCGAGGCCGGGGCCGAAATATTCCACGAACTTGCCGACGACGCCGCGCTTGCGCAGCATCTGCGTGACGGTGAGCACGAGATCGGTCGCGGTCACGCCCTCCTTCAGCTTGCCGGTGAACTTCACGCCGATCACCTCCGGCAACAGCATCGAATAGGGTTGGCCCAGCATCGCCGCCTCCGCCTCGATGCCGCCGACGCCCCAGCCGAGCACGGCGAGGCCATTGACCATGGTGGTGTGGGAATCGGTTCCGACCAGCGTGTCCGGATAGGCGACGTCCATCACAACCGGCTTGCCGTCGACTTTGACCTTGTCCTTTTTGCTCCACACCGTCTGCGACAGGTATTCGAGATTGACTTGGTGACAGATGCCGGTGCCGGGCGGCACGACGCGGAAGTTGTCGAACGATTTTTGCGACCATTTGAGGAATTCGTACCGCTCCCGGTTTTGCCGATATTCCTCCTCGACGTTCTTCTTGACCGCGCTGTTGGTGCCGAAGAACGTGACCGCCACCGAGTGATCGCAGACGAGATCGACCGGAACGAGCGGATTGATCTTCTTGGGGTCGCCGCCGAGCATCTTCATGGCGTCGCGCATGGCGGCGAGATCGACGACCGCCGGCACCCCGGTGAAGTCCTGCATCAAGACGCGGGCCGGGCGAAAGGCGATCTCGCGTTCGGAGGTCTTGGTCTTGAGCCATTGCGCAACCGCCTGGATGTCCTCCTTGGTGATCGAGCGGCCATCCTCGTTGCGCAGCAGATTCTCCAGCAGCACCTTCATGGAGAACGGCAGCCGCGAGATACTCTTGAGGCCATTCTTCTCCGCGGTCGGCAGGCTGTAATAGGCGTAGGTCTTGCTGCCCACCTTGAGGGGCTTGCAGCAGCGAAAACTGTCGAGTGACGTCATCGTGGTCGGTTCCCATCCAACCGGGAGAGGAGCGGCTCTACGGTATGAAGCTACCGGAAGCGCTTCCCCGGTCACCGGTCGCGAGTCCTGCGCGGGTTGATAGTGGGCGCGGGACGATGGCTTATAGGGTCTTTTTTTGCGCCGTTCCAGAAAATCGACGCTTGCCAACGACATGGGCATAGAATCAGGGATTTTTCCGCCCCCTGTGCGGACCCAACACGCGGCCGACGGAGCTCGTCCGGCGGTGGGGTTGCGGCGAAAGTTGTGGCCTCGCCGACGCCGGGCGCCGGGGGTCGGTAGGTGATGCGGCTCGTCGGGTCCGAGCTCGCCTGCATAAGGGGGGGCCGCGAGGTCTTCCGCGGCCTGAGCTTTGCCGTTGGCGCGGGCGAGGCACTGCTGGTGACTGGCCCCAATGGGGTGGGCAAATCCTCCCTGCTTCGCTTGGTCGCGGGCCTGGTGCGACCGCAGCAAGGACGGCTCGAACTCGACGGCCGTGATTTGGAGCTGACCATCGGCGAGCAGGCCCACTATCTCGGCCATCAGGACGCATTGAAGCCGTCGCTCTCGGTGCGGGAAAACCTCGATTTCTGGGCACGTTTTCTCGGCGGCGGCGCGGGAAAGGCCGACGTCGCGCTCGCCGCCGTCGGCCTCGACGGGCTCGCGGAGCTGCCTGCGATCTATCTCTCCGCCGGACAACGGCGCCGCCTCTCGCTGGCGCGGCTGATCGCGGTCGAGCGGCCGATCTGGCTGCTCGATGAACCGACCTCGGCGCTCGACGCTGCGGCGCAAGCGATGCTGGCCGGTCTCATGCGCGCCCATCTCGCCGGCCGCGGACTGATCGTGGCCGCCACCCATGGACCGATCGGGTTGGACGGGGCGGAGGAACTCCCCCTGGGGCGGCCAAATCAGCGGATACCGCAATGACCGCCCTTTCCGCGCTTCTCGTCCGCGACATGCGGCTCGCCGTGCGCGTCGGCGGCGGCGCATTGATCGGCGTGTTGTTCTTTCTCATCGTGGTGACGCTCGTGCCGTTCGCTATCGGCCCCGACCTTGCGCTGCTTGCGCGCATCGGACCGGCGATCCTCTGGCTCGGCGCACTGCTCGCGAGCCTCCTCGCACTCGACCGCCTGGTGTCCATGGATCATGAGGATGGCTCGCTCGACCTGATCCTGACCGCCCGCGTGCCGCTCGAACTCGCGGTCGCCGCCAAGGCGCTGGCGCATTGGCTCACCACCGGCCTACCGCTCGTCGTTGCGGCGCCGCTGCTCGGGCTGCTGCTCAACCTCGACCCGAAGGCGACCGCCGCCGTTGCACTCACCTTGCTCGTGGGCACGCCGGCGCTGACCTTCATCGGCCTCATCGGCGCAGCTCTTACCGTGGCGCTGCGGCGCGGGGGTCTCCTGCTCGCGATCCTGGTGCTGCCGTTGACGGTCCCCATCCTGATCTTCGGCGTCGCGGCCTCGAACGCGGCGATCGTCGGGCCGATCCCGTTCGGCACCCCGTTTAGTATTCTCTGCGCCCTGACGCTGATCAGCCTCGTGATCGGTCCCATGGCCGCAGCGCTCGCGCTGCGGCAAGGGCTAGAATGAGCGCATGCCGCAATGACGCGATCGTGACCGGCGAAGGGCGACAGGCTCGCCACATTGCCGCCAGCGTGAAGGATAACTAGCAACTCGAGGCAAAGAGACTTGGCAAAGAGACTTGGCAAAGAGACTTGAGATGAGCCTGATCGATCTCGCCAATCCTTCCCGCTTCCTGGCCCTCACCGACCGCGTGCTGCCGTGGCTTTCGGCCGCGACGTTGTTGGCGTTCGCCTTCGGCGTCAGTCAGGCCTACCTCGCGCCCGACGACTATCAGCAAGGCGCGACCGTCAAGATCATGTTCATTCACGTGCCGGCGGCGTGGCTCGGCCTCTTTGCCTGGATGTTGATGAGCGCCGCCGCACTCGGCACGCTGGTGTGGCGGCATCCGCTCGCCGATGTCGCCGCCAAGACCGCGGCGCCGATCGGCGCGGCGTTCACGCTGATGTGCCTCGTCACCGGCTCGCTGTGGGGCCGGCCGATGTGGGGCACCTACTGGGTCTGGGATGCGCGGCTGACCTCGGTGCTGGTCCTGTTGCTGATGTATCTTGGCGTGATCGCGTTGTGGCGGACAATCGATGATCCCACGCGGGCCGCCCGGGCGGCCGCGGTTCTCACGCTCGTCGGCGCGATCAATATTCCCATCATCAAGTTCTCAGTGGATTGGTGGAACACGCTGCACCAACCGGCCTCGGTGCTGCGCCTGGGCGGATCGACGATTCATCCCGCCATCCTCGTGCCGCTGATCGTCATGCTCGTTGCATTCACGCTGTTGTTCCTGACGCTGCATCTGGCCGCCATGCGCAACGAGATCATGCGGCGGCGCGTGCGTACCATGATGATGATGCGGGCCGACGCGCGCGCGGGACCCTGACGATGAATCTCGGCCCACATGCCGCGTTCATCGTGACTGCGTATGCGGCCGCGATCGCAATCGTGGCGGGACTGGTCGCCTGGATCGTGTTCGACCGCCGGCACCTGAGCCGCATGCTCGACGCCTTCGACGCGCAGGGCATTGCACGGCGCTCGCAGCGCGCGAATGAGGAGAAGTCGTGAGCGTGATGGAAAAGAAGCCGGCTGAAAAGAACCCGCTCGACAAGGATGCGGGCGCGTGGCGGCGGCGGATGATCGTGTTCATCCCGCTTATTGCCTTTCTCGCACTCGCCGCGCTGTTCGTGCTGCGGCTCGGTGCCGGCGACCCTTCGCGCATTCCGTCGGCCTTGATCGGACACCCGGCCCCGCGCACCGAGCTCCCGCCGCTGGCCGGGCTCACGCACGAGGGCAAGCCTGTGCCCGGTCTCGACAGCGCGGATTTCAAGGGCCAAGTGACGGTGCTCAACGTATGGGCGTCGTGGTGCGTACCGTGTCGCGACGAAGCGCCGCTGCTGATGACGCTGGCTGCCGACCCACGCGTGCGCGTGGTGGGCATTAATTACAAGGACCGGCCCGACAATGCGCGGCGGTTTCTCGGCCGCTATGGCAATCCGTTTGCCGCCAACGGGACCGACGACAACGGCCGCGCGGCCATCGAATGGGGGGTGTACGGGGTACCCGAGACCTTCGTCATCGGCCGCGACGGTCGCATCGCCTATAAGCTGATCGGGCCGGTCACGCCTGATAATCTCGACACCGCCTTGAAGCCGGCGATCGAACAGGCGCTCGCCAATCCATAACTACCGCTCTTGCGCCTTCTCCGGCGCGGCGTATCGCGTCAATAGCGGATATTGCAAGGCGGCGAACAAGAAGGTCAGCGGTACCACGCCGAACACCTTGAAGCTCACCCACACGTCGGTGGTCTGCGAGCGCCAGACAATCTCGTTGAGGATGGCAAGCGCGAAGAAGAACAGCGCCCAGCGCAAGGTCAGCTTGCGCCAGCCTTCCTCGGTGAGGTGGAAGACGGAATCGAACACCATTCCGAGCAACGATTTGCCGGCCGCCAGTCCGCCGAGCAGCACAGCCCCGAACAACAGATAGATGATGGTGGGCTTGAGCTTGATGAAGAGCTCGTCGTGCAGGATCAGCGTGAGCGAGCCAAACACCAGCACGATGACCGCGGTAACGAGCGGCATGGCTGGCAAATGCCGCGTCAACGCGTACGACGCCGCGAGCGCGACCACCACGGCGACCATGAACACCGCGGTCGCAACGAAAATACCGGTGTGCTCGCCCGAGGCAATGTCCGCCGGAAGTATGGGC
The DNA here is from genome assembly GCA_019237215.1 of Hyphomicrobiales bacterium. Classification (GTDB taxonomy): domain Bacteria; phylum Pseudomonadota; class Alphaproteobacteria; order Rhizobiales; family Xanthobacteraceae; genus VAZQ01. The sequence continues at coordinate 18,058 of JAFAHL010000076.1, forward strand.
GAGACCAGCGGCAGGAACAGCGCCGGGCGCGAATTGGCAAGGAAGAACAGCAGCAACGGCCCGAGATCGAGCACGAGCTTGAGCAGGGGATTGAGCTGAGCCTTTTTCGCGGTCATGGGCGCTGTGTGTAGCCTGCCCGACCGGCAATTACCATGTCGCCCGGGACTTCATCGTCCCACCGCGGACGACACGATTTCATTCAATCCCCGCGATCGCCCGCGCGAAATCTTTCGCCGAGAACGGTGCGAGATCGTCGATACTTTCGCCCACACCGATGAAATGCACCGGCAGGCCGTATTTCGCCGCAATGGCAACCAAGATGCCGCCGCGCGCGGTGCCGTCGAGCTTGGTCATGACCAGCCCGGTGACGCCGGCGAGGTCGCGAAAGACCTCGACCTGGGAGAGCGCATTCTGCCCGACCGTGGCGTCGAGCACCAACAGAACGGCATGCGGCACGGCGGGGTCGACCTTCTTCATCACGCGCACGATCTTCTGCAGCTCGTCCATCAGCACCGCCTTGTTCTGCAGACGGCCGGCGGTATCGACGAGCAGCACGTCCACGTCCTCGCCCCGCGCTTGCGTCAGCGCATCGAAAGCGAGCCCGGCGGCATCGGCGCCCGGGGCGCGCGCGATCACCGACGCGCCGCTGCGCCCGCCCCAGATGTTGAGCTGGTCGATGGCGGCCGCGCGGAAGGTATCCCCGGCGGCGAGCAACACCGAGCGGCCCTCGGCACGGAACTTGGCGGCGAGCTTGCCGATAGTCGTGGTCTTGCCCGAGCCGTTGACGCCGACGACGAGCGCGACGAAAGGCTTTCGTGCGCCGATCGAGAGCGGCTTGGCCACCGGGGTGAGGACCTTCTCGACTTCGGCGGCGACGACCGCTTTCACCTCATCGGCCGTGATCGATTTGTCGTAACGTCCCTCGCCCACCGCGGCGGCGATCCGCGCCGCGCTCTCGACGCCGAGATCGGCGCGGATCAGCACCTCCTCGATCTCGTCGAGCATCGCCTGGTCGAGCCTGCGCTTGGCGACGAGATCGGTCACGGCGCCGCCGATCGACGCTGACGTGCGCTTGAGACCGCCGCTGAGCCGCTGCCACCAGCTTTGCTTCTCTGTCGATTGATCGTTCATAGTCTTCCGATTCGCTCGCGGTCACGCGGTGATAGCGGTTTGGCCGAATCTTGGTAAGTGACCATGACCCCGGAAGAGATAGTGGCTCGGCTCATCTATCGCGACGGCCTGATGCTGGTGATCGACAAGCCGGCAGGCTTGGCCGTTCACAAGGGGCCGAAGGGCGGCGAAAGCCTCGAAGATTATTTCGGCGCGCTCCGCTTCGGCCTGCCACGACCGCCCGCGCTCGCGCATCGTCTCGATCGCGACACCTCGGGCTGCCTGGTGCTCGGCCGCCATCGCAAGGCGCTGGCCGCGCTCGGCCGCCTGTTCAAGAGCGGACAAGTCGGCAAGACCTATTGGGCGGTGGTGGCGGGCGGGCCGCCGCAGGACGAAGGCCGCATCGAGCTGCCCCTCGGCCGCAAAGACGCAACTCGCGGCTGGTGGATGAAGCATGATCCCTCGGGCCAGCCGGCGGTAACCACATGGAAGGTGATGGGGCGCACGCGATTGCCTTCCGCTGGCAGCGACGAGAGCCATGACATCGCTTGGCTTGCGCTCGAGCCGCTCACCGGTCGCACCCATCAACTGCGCGTGCATTGCGCTGCCATGGGATGGCCCATCGTCGGCGACAGCGTCTATGGAGGCGCCCCGCGGACAGGCGGTCCTGGGCTTAGCCTGCACGCGCGCGAGATCGTGGTGCCGCTCTACAAGAATCGCGCGCCGATCCGCGTCAGTGCGCCCGTGCCGTCGCACATGCAGCAACTGCTGCGCGCCTGCGGCTGGCCGGGCGACGCGCTCGCCCGCTGATTGCGACGTCGCACCGACAAGGAGCGCGCCGCGCTCAGTACAGCGTCGCTTTCAAGCGCTCGGGTGCGGCACGGTCATGGGCCTCGCCGCCGAGCCTTCCGTCGGTCAACTCGGCGAGAATCGTGCCGCTGCTCGGCAGGCTCTTGCGGTCCACGTGGCGCGACGGATCCCACAGCTTCGAGCGCACGATCGCCTTCGAGCACTGGTAGAAGATGCGGTCGACCGACACGACGAGCACCGCGCGCGGCGCCTTCTCGTTCACTGCAAAGCTCGCACACAGCGCTGGATCGGTCGAGATTGCGGCACGGCCGTTGACGCGAATGGTCTCGCCGCAGCCCGGAATGAGGAAGAGCAGCGCCACGCGCGGGTCAGAAAGGATATTGCGCAGGCTGTCGATGCGGTTATTGCCGCGCCGGTCGGGAACCAGCAGCGTCTTCTCGTCGTGAATGCGCACGAAGCCCGGTGCATCGCCGCGCGGGGAACAATCAAGGCCGTCGGCGCCCGCCGTAGCCAGCGCGAAGAACGGCGCCGCCTCGATGAAGGCGCCGTACTGGGGCGTGATACGGTCGGTCTCCTTGGCAATCGAGGGCCCATAGGGCTCGCCGTAGATGCGCTCCAGCGCTTCAATGTTGGTAACGACGTGATCGCGAAAATCCGACATGTCAGGCTCCCGAGAGGCCGATGGCTTATACCACGCAGGCAAAAAAATAGCTTCGCTCTCGCCCTTACGCGGCAAGGAGTTGCCGGCCGTCGTGTCCGGCGACCGTGACGTCGAGGATGATCCCTGGCTCTACCGGCGCCGCAAGGCGCGCGCGGGTGAAATGCTCGGTGCGGCCGAGCTCACGGGATTCGGTCAAGACGCGATGCCTGCGGCCCACCTGCGCGTCGAGATGACGGCGCAGCGCCACCTCGCCTTTCTCGCGCAGCCGGCGGGCGCGGTCCTTGACCACCTCGCGCTCCACTTGCGGCATGCGCGCGGCGGGGGTGCCGGGCCGCGGCGAGAACGGAAAGACGTGGAGATGCGTGAGCCCGCACTCATCGACGAGAGCGAGCGCGCCCGCGAACATGTCCTCGGTCTCGGTCGGAAACCCGGCGATGATGTCAGCGCCGAAGACCACGTCAGGCCGCAGTCGCCGCACCGCTTCGCAGAAGGCGATGGCGTCGGCGCATGAATGGCGGCGCTTCATGCGCTTCAGGATGAGATCGTCGCCCGCCTGGAGGGAGAGATGCAGGTGCGGCATGAGCCGTGCGTCGGTCGCGAATGCATCGAGGAGATCGCGGTCGGCCTCGACCGAATCGATCGATGAGAGTCGCAGCCGCGCAAGCTCCGGCACGTGCTTCAAAATCTGCTTCACCAGCGTGCCGAGCCTGGGCGCGCCCGGGAGATTCCCGCCATAGCTGGTGAGATCGACGCCGGTGAGAACGATCTCGCGATAGCCGCGCGCGCACAGCCTGCGCACCTGCGCGACCGCCTCGCCCATGGGCACCGAGCGCGAATTGCCGCGGCCGTATGGAATAATGCAGAAGGTGCAGCGGTGGTCGCAGCCATTCTGCACCTGCACGAAGGCGCGCGAGCGGCCTTCGAGGCCGTCGATGAGATGCGCGGCCGCCTCCCTCACCGCCATGATGTCGTTGACCGCGATCTTTTCCTCGGCGGCGAGGCCGAAGGATGCTCGCGCCAAAACATCGCGATGCTGCCGCCAGACCTGCGCGCTGATCTTCTCCTCGTTGCCCAGCACCAATGCGACCTCCGGCATGCGCGCGAAGGTTTTGGGTTCGGTCTGCGCCGCGCAGCCCGTGACCACGATGGGCGCATCGGGATGCTTGCGCTTGAGCTTGCGGATGGCCTGGCGCGACTGCCGCACCGCCTCCGCCGTCACCGCGCAGGTATTGACGACGGCCACACCGGCGAGCCCGGCCGCTTGCGCCCGGTCGCGGATCACCTGCGCCTCATAGGCGTTGAGCCGGCAGCCGAAGGTGACGACATCGACGCTCATTGGGTCGCACTCACCTCGAATAGCGCCGGATCGAATTTGCCCTCGTACTCGTACGCGACCGGGCCGGTCATCAGTACGTGGTCGTCATGCGCGCGCCATTCGATGCGCAGCTCGCCGCCCGGCAGCGTGACCATCACCGTGCGGCCGGTGAGGCCCAGGCGCACGGCCGCGACCGCCGCCGCGCAGGCGGCCGAGCCACAGGCCTTGGTGAGGCCGGCGCCACGCTCCCAGGTGCGCAGGACGAGGCGGTCGCGCGAAACCACTTGCGCGAGCGAAATGTTCGCGCGCTCCGGAAAGATCGGATGGTTCTCCAACAGCGGGCCGAGCTTGCCGAGGTCATAGGCGCCGACGTCGTCGACCCAGAAGATGGCGTGGGGATTGCCCATGCTGACGACGGACGGCGAATGCAAGATCGGCTTGGCCGTCGGCCCGATCTGCAGCGCGATGGCGCGGGTATCGTCGAACTTCTCGGCGAGCGGGATCTCGTTCCAGGCGAAACGCGGTTTGCCCATGTCGACGGTCGAAACCAGCGGCCTGTCGCCCTTCCAACAGCTCAGCAGTCCCGCGGTGGTTTCCAGCGTCAACGCGCTTCTGCCGGTTTCCTTGAACAGCAGCTCGGCGACGCAACGCATGCCATTGCCACAGGCGCCCGCTTCCGACCCGTCGTTATTGTAGATGCGCAGGTAGCCGTCGGTGCCGGGCGTGCGCGGCGCGTGGAGCGTGATCAGTTGGTCGTAGGGCGCTCCGTTGGGCTGCGCGGCGGCGCGCGCCTCGGCCGCACCGATCGCTCCCGGCTGCGCGCGCATGTCGACCACCACGATCTCATTGCCGAGACCGTTCATCTTGACGAAGGCATGGTTGGCGAGCGCGCTCATGGGAGGCCCGTTATTTGCCGCCTTATATGGGCAAATCGACCGATCGGAGCAAATTGAATTGTTTGGCAGCGCTCGCGACGCAAGACTGATCATAATGGCCGAAAGGCCCATTTCCTTGACAGTTTGGGCGCCTGCCGCCATAAGCATCCCCCGCAAGTCGGCGCAGGCCGACTTGCGTTTTTAAGGGCCGACTTCGATTAGGCAAGATCGGATGCGGAGCCCTCGTCTGGCTCCGTGTAGGGCGCTTGGCGCCCGCAAAGCCCACAATCGACTGAAACAGGCCGGTGTGCGCCGATCCGAGCGCCGGCATCGAACACCAGGACGAGAGCCATGTTCGCAGTCATCAGAACCGGCGGCAAGCAATACCGTGTCGCTGCCGAGGACGTGATCAAGGTCGACAAGGTCAGGGGCTCGCCCGGCGAGATCGTGCAGTTCGGCGAAGTTCTGGTGGTGGGCGGCGACAGCGTCACGTTGGGTCAACCAATCGTTGCCGGCGCCTCGGTCGCCGCCGAAGTCCTCGAGCAGGGACGCGGGCCGAAGATCATTGCCTTCAAGAAGCGCCGCCGGAAGAACTCACGCAGGAAACGCGGCCACCGGCAGGAATTCACGCTCATCCGCGTGACCGAAATCCTCACCGACGGGGCAAAGCCCACCAAGACCGCGAGGCCCAAGCCTGAACCAAAGCCCCTCGCCACGGCGCCGGCCGCGCCCGAGGAGGCCAAACCTGCCGAGACCAAGACGCCCAAACGCAAAGCAGACGCAAAAACGCAAGCCAAGGCAGCAAAGAAGCCGGCCAAAACCCCGGCGAAGAAAGCCGACAGGCCGAAATCGGGCGGCAAGGGCAAGAAGAAGTGATGATTTCGTCACAAAGTTGGACTACATAACGGGGGACTGAAGGACCCGAAGCCATGGCCCACAAGAAAGCAGGCGGATCATCCCGTAACGGCCGCGACTCGAACAGTCAGCGGCTCGGCTTGAAGATTTTCGGCGGCGAGCAGGTGCTCGCCGGCAACATCATCGCGCGCCAACGCGGAACCAAGTGGCACGCGGGCGCCAATGTAGGCTTGGCCAAGGACCATACCTTGTTCGCGCTGATCAACGGTCGCGTCGAGTTCCGTACCAAAGCCAAGGGCCGGGTGTTCGTATCGGTTCTACCGATGACGGAGGCTGTGGCCCAATAAGACGGTAGACTTCATCGAGGTCTGCCGGCTCCCATCGAACCGGCGGACCCACACGGGGTACCAAGAGGGGAGACGGGATGCCGGCTCCTCTCTTCGCTTTCGAGGACCCCGTGCAATGACATTGCTTGATCGAAGTGCGCCGGAGAGCTTGCGGCAGAGGAGCGTTCCCGTCCTCGCAACCGAGCGGCTCATCCTGCGTGCGCCGTGCTTCGAAGATGCAGGAACCGTCGCCGCGCTCGCCAACGACCGTCGGATCGCGGAGAACACGCTGCGCATTCCGCATCCCTATGGGCTCGCGGATGCGCAAAGCTTCATCACGGCCGCGAACGCGTCCGACGGCGAGATCGTGTTCTTGATTGCCACGCGTGGCGGCAGCGTCATCGGCGGTTGCGGGATCGCGCGCTTGGGCGAGCAACCGCCCGAGATCGGCTATTGGCTCGGCGTTCCATTCTGGGGCCAGGGCTACGCCAGCGAAGCCGTGCGCGCCGTGATCGATTACGCCTTTGGCGATCTCGGCTACGACGCGCTGGCAGGCGGCGCGCGCGTGAGCAACCCTGCTTCGCGCCGGGTGTTGGAGAAATGCGGCTTCCAGTGGACGGGCGTGGGCCTCTATCGCATCCGCGCGCTCGCCGCGTCCGCGCCGGTCGATCGTTTCCGTCTCGAGCGCAGGCGGTGGGCCATAGCTCGCGAAGACGGGCACGAAGACGGGCACGAAGTCTTGTGCTCAAAAGCTGGAGCGAGCCTGAGCAGAGTGTAATAGGCTCGTATCCAACCGGCAGGGCGGTCCCGCGACCGCAGCACGCAGGGGGCAAAGCTTGTCGCCAAGAAGGAGCTCCGAGGGCGATGGAGCCGAGCTCAAAGGGCTGGTCGCGGCTTGAGCGCGCGCCATGACATCCTGATCCGCGGCGGGCTTCTCTTCGACGGCACCGGAGCCGCCGGCAAGCCCGGCGATATCGCCATCCGCGACGGCCGTATCGCCGCGGTCGGTGCGCGCATCGATGACACAGCAGCCAAGCTCATCGACGCGCACGGCCTTGCCGTGGCGCCGGGCTTCATCGACATCAAGACCCATTCCGACTTCACGCTGCCAATCAATCCCAAGGCCGAGAGCAAGGTACGCCAAGGCGTGACCACCGAGATCGTCGGCCATTGCGGCTTTTCCGTCGCGCCCGCGCTGCCAGGTAAGGTCGAGTTGCTGCGCGATTATCTCAGCGCAAGCGCGCCGTGGTTGCCGTTCAAGGCAACGACGTTCTCGGATTACCTCGCGAGCTTCCCCACGACCGCGGTGAACGCCGGCATGCTGGTCGGCCACAATACGCTGCGGCTGATGGTCATGGGCATGGAGAACCGAGCGCCGACGTCGGCCGAGCTCGAGGCCATGATCGCCTTGCTCGAGGAAGCGCTCGACGCCGGCGCGCTCGGGCTCTCGTCGGGCCTTTTCACCGCGCCCGGCAGCTACGCGCAGGCGGACGAGATGATCGCGCTCTGCCGCGTGGTCAAACGCTACAATGCCGGCTATTTCACCCATATTCGCGACGAATCCAACAAGGTGCTGGAGGCGGTCGAGGAAGCGATTGCGATCGCAAGTGCCTGCGACGTGCACGTCGAGATCGTGCACTTGAAGTGCTCGGGGCTCGACAATTGGGGCAAGGCCGCGCGCGTGCTCGACATGATCGCGGCGGCGAAGTTGCGCGGACTCGACGTCGACTGCGACGCCTATCCCTACGCCGCCGGGAGCAATCCGCTCAAGAACCTGATGCCGCAATGGGTGCAGGCGGGCGGCGTCGAGGCGATGCTGGAGCGTCTCACGCATAAGGATACGCGCGCGCGTATTCGCGCAGACATCGCCCGCCATGGGCTCAATAATTGGGGCCGCATTCCATCCTGGGATTGCGTGCGGATTTCGATCTCGCCCAACCTGCTGCAGCACGCCGGGCGTACGATCGGCGCGCTTGCGGCCGAGCGCGCCGAGGACCCGATCGACACCGTCGCCGACTATCTCGTTGCGGACGAAGGCGCGACGCGGGTGCTCGTCACCTCGATCTCCGAAGACGATATCCGCGATATCGTACGCTCGCCGCTTGCGCTCGTGGGTTCAGACGGCAATTGCGTTGCGAGCTACGGCACCGTGAGCCAAGGCATGCCGCACCCGCGCTTCTACGGCACGTTCCCGCGCATCATCGGCCATTATGTCGGCGAGCTCGGCCTCATTGCGCTCGAACTCGCCGTCCACAAGATGACGGGCGCGACCGCCCGCGCGTTGAAATTGAAGGATCGCGGTCTACTGCGGGAAGGCTACCGCGCCGACGTGACGATCTTTGATCCCGCCGACTTCAAAGATCGCGCCACCTATGCCGATCCACATCGATATCCGAGCGGCAAGCGCACCAGTGTGATCGTCAACGGCACCGTCGTGGTCGAGGACGCAACCCACACCGGCGCGCTGCCGGGCAAGGTGCTGCGCCGCGACCGCAACGGCGGCGTCGGTTGACACGTTATAAAGCGGGAACCTTCGACAGATGATTTGAACGGCGGCGCGGGAGCGCCCGGCGGCGCGGGAGCGCCCATTGACAGCAGCACCGATCGTGACCAGGATTGTTATGTGTACAAGTCACTGTCGGGGTGACGCGCACGAAAACCGAGGGAGGTGCAATGCCCCCGGGTTACTTTGGCCGCGATGATCGCTGCGGCAGCGTTCGGGCCGAGGCGTAGCGGCAGACTTGGCGAACGGTAGCGTCGGGAGCGGCCTATTGGGCCGCATCAGTGAGGCATGGCCCGCCCTGGCCCCTCCCGGCGAATACTTCCCTTCCCGCAAGTTTTTTGGCTGAATTTCTTTGGCGTCGCGCGAAGAGACCATCCGCGCGCGGTCTCGTATTTTGCATCTGTGATCGCATATCGTGCGTCATGAAATTCCTCGATGAAGCCAAGGTGTACGTCCGCTCGGGCGACGGCGGCAACGGCTGCGTGTCGTTCCGGCGCGAGAAATTCATCGAGTTCGGCGGGCCGAACGGCGGCGACGGCGGCAAGGGCGGCGACGTGATCGTGCAGGCGGTCGACGGGCTCAATACGCTCATCGATTACCGCTACCAGCAGCATTTCAAAGCGAAGAACGGCGGCGGCGGCATGGGCAAGGACCGCCACGGCGCGAACGGCGACGATATCGTGCTCAAAGTGCCGGCCGGCACGCAGGTCTACGAGGAGGACGGCGAGACCTTGCTCGCCGACCTCACCGACGTGGGACAGCGGGCGGTGGTCGCGCGCGGCGGCAAGGGTGGCTTCGGCAACGCCCATTTCAAGAGTTCGACCAACCGTGCGCCGCGCCATGCCAATCCCGGCCAGCCCGGCGAGGAGCTCACGATCCGGCTGCGCCTCAAGCTGATTGCCGATGCCGGCATTGTCGGGCTGCCCAACGCGGGCAAATCGACCTTCCTGGCGGCGGTGAGCGCAGCCAAGCCGAAGATTGCCGACTACCCATTCACGACGCTGCATCCCCAGCTCGGCGTGGTCGAGATCGACAGCCGCGAGTTCGTGCTCGCCGATATTCCGGGCCTGATCGATGGCGCGCACGAAGGCACGGGGCTGGGCGACCGCTTCCTCGGCCACGTCGAGCGCTGCCGCGTGCTCCTGCATCTCGTCGACGGCACCGTCGAGCACGCCGGGGTCGCCTACAAGACCGTGCGCGCGGAGCTTAAAGCCTATGGCGAGGGGCTCGACAGGAAGCCCGAAGTGGTGGCGCTCAACAAGGCCGATGCGCTGACGCCGGAGCAATTGAAACGACAGACTGCGCGGCTCGAGCGCGCCGCCAAAAAGACGCCGCTCGTCGTTTCGGCGGCGACCGGTGCGGGCGTGCCCGACGTGTTGCGCGCGCTGTTGAGGGTGATCGACCAAACGCGGCACCAGGAACCGCCCAGTATCGTCGCCAAAGCGTGGCATCCGCGGGGGTGATGCTCGTGCATGCCGTTACGCCTTGGCGAAAACCCGAAAGCGCATGCTAAACAACGCATCGGCGCGACAATGGTTGTCGCGTGCAGCCGGTCAGCCGCAAGCTTCCACATGTCCCGCGCCCGCTCCCTCACCGACTTCCGCCGCATGGTGATAAAGGTCGGCTCCTCGCTCCTGGTCGACAGCGACGGCGGGCGGCTGCATGACGCCTGGCTCTCGTCGCTGGCCGAGGACATTGCCAAGTTGCACCGCGACAAGCGCGACGTGCTCGTGGTCTCCTCCGGCGCCATCGCGCTTGGCCGCGCCGTGCTGAAACTGCCGGCGGGACCGCTCAAGCTCGAGGACAGTCAGGCGGCCGCCGCCGTCGGCCAGATCGCGTTGGCGCGCACCTGGTCGGAGGTGCTTGGCCGCCACGACATCACCGCCGGGCAGGTGCTGGTCACGCTGCAGGACACCGAGGAGCGCCGACGCTATCTCAATGCGCGCTCTACGATCGGCAAGCTGCTGGAGTTGCGGTCGGTGCCGGTGATCAACGAGAACGACACGGTCGCGACCAACGAAATCCGCTACGGCGACAACGACCGGCTGGCCGCGCGCGTCGCCACCATGGCGAGCGCGGATCTGCTGGTGCTGCTCTCGGACGTCGATGGACTCTACGATGCGCCCCCGGCCGGCAATGCCAAGGCCAAGCTGGTGCCGCTGGTGGAGCGCATCACGCCCGCGATCGAAGCGATGGCGGGCGCGGCCGGCTCGGAACTCTCGCGCGGCGGCATGCAGACCAAGATCGAGGCCGGCAAGATCGCCACCCATGGCGGCACGCATATGGTGATTGCCTCCGGCCGCGTCGCACATCCGCTCGCGGCGATCGCCGGCGGCGCGCGCTGCACCTGGTTCCTCACGCCAGCCAATCCCATCACTGCACGCAAGAAATGGATCGCGGGCTCGCTCGAGCCCAAGGGCGTGTTGACCATCGATGCCGGCGCGGTTGCGGCGTTGCGCAACGGCAGGAGCCTGCTGCCCGCCGGCGTCATCCACGTCGAGGGCATTTTCGCGCGCGGCGATGCCGTGGTTATTCGCGGGCCCGATGGCGCCGAGGTCGGCCGCGGCCTTGTCGCCTACGACGCCGAGGACGCCGCCAAGATCAAAGGTCGCTCGTCGGCCGACATTCTCTCGATCCTCGGGTTCGGCGGCCGCGCCGAGATGGTGCACCGGGATGATCTGGTGGTGGGCCGTGCTTAGCGCACAAGCAGGCGCCACGCTATCAATCCGCTGAGATCATGCGCCGATTCTGCGCGGCAGGGGCGCCCGAGAATCCAAAAAGAAAACGCGCCGGGTTTCGTCCCGAAGGGAGAGGTCCGCCAACCCGGCGCCGACGCCAGCCCGCATTGGGTAATGCGCCAACGCATTCAATCGCAAGCGGAGCGTCCAGGTTCCATACCCATTGCCGTTTTCCACAGCGGCCCAGAAAGGAAGACCCCGGCGCCAAAAGGGGCCAGGGTCTATCGCCGGATGGGTGAGGGGTTGGGGGCTGGGGGGCACTCCACCCGGCGCTATGTTTCAACGCTCGGGCTTGCCCGCGGTTCCTATCCTCGAAATTATTTTCGAGCCTTGCCGCGCGCAGGACGGCGTCGGCGGCGAGAGCGCGCCTGATGCGCCAAGTCGACTGGCAGTTCGACGTGGCGGCCGTCCGGAAACTCCAGATATCGCAAACGGATGCGAAGACGGCCCTGCCCGCCACCGCGGCCCTCGACCACGTAGCGCGTGCCGACCGGAAACCGGCTGGGGAGACCGTCTGCAAGGGAACCCATGAATATCCTCCTGAAAGCAACACCACGCCTGGGAACTTTTCCGGCACCAATGTCAAAACACCGCGACGGTTCCGAGACAGCACGGCAACAGTCACAAATTTCTGTGAATCACTGTGGAGAAGTGCCGTCTCCCGAACGCAACGCGCAGGGTCAGAGCCGGACGTCAGGAGTTCCAGAACGCGGCCCGGTCTTTCCGACGCGTAATGTCCGACGCCTGGTGACTGCCAGCCCGGAGCCGGCTCGAGGCGGCCGCGTTTGGCAGCTTTCAAAGATCGAAACCGTTGTCCTGCGCCAAAGCCTTGAGCGACGTCTCGGGTCGGGCGCCGAGATGTTGGATGACCTCGGCCGCCACCAACGACCCGAGCCGCGCCGCGTCGCGATAGTCGGCGCCGCGCGCGAACCCGACCAGAAAACCCGCGGCGAAGAGGTCGCCGGCGCCGGTGGCGTCGACCACGCGCTCGACGGAGCTCGCCGGAACAGCAGAGGTTTCCTCGCGCGTTACGATCAGACAACCCTTTTCGCTGCGCGTGACCACCGCAAGCCGCGCGTCGTTGCGCAG
>JAFAHL010000275.1 GCA_019237215.1 Hyphomicrobiales bacterium
GCTCGAGTGCTCGGGCGCGCCCAACGCCGTCAACGAGGCGGTGCGCATGGTCAACCGCGGCGGCAAGGTCTGCCTCGCCGCCTTCCCGCACGAGGAGACGCCGGTCGATATCGCGGAGATCGTGCGCAACAACATCTACGTCTACGGCATCCGCGGCGAAGGTAAGAGCGCGACCCATCGCGCCGAGGCTTTCATGAGCCAGAAGCGCTTCGACGCCACCAAGATCCACACCCACACCTTCCCGCTCGACGACCTGCCGACCGCGATCCGCTACGCCAAGGACCGCGTCGAGGACGCGATCAAGGTGGTGGTGAAGGCGCGCGGCGTATCGGCCGCGCACAAGGTGGCGGCGGAATAAAGCGCCATTTGCATCCTCCGCTGTCATGCCCGCATAGGCGGGCATCCAGTAATCCCGAGACTGCATAGCTGACAATGATGCGTGTGAGTACTGCATCATCCACTTTCGTGGATGATGACGCCTCGGAACCGCAGATAGGGAGAATTGGGTGTCCTTAGACATGGGCGTGGAGCGACAAGGCAAGCGCCGCGACAAGCGTGAAAGTTCGGCTGCGCGGCGCTCAAGCCGGCTGAGGTGGGTGCTCTGCGTCGCCGCGTCCGCCGTCTTTGCCGCGCCGCTCAGCGTGAACGCGCAGAGTTACCCATCGCGGCCCATCACGGTGGTGGTGCCGTTTCCGGCCGGCGGGCCGAGCGACGTCGTCGCGCGCATCGTGACCGAGCAGATGGGGAAAATCCTCGGCCAGTCCATGATCATCGAGAATGTCGGCGGCGCCGGCGGCACGATCGGGAGCGCGCACGTGGCGGCTGCGGCGGCGGACGGCTACACCTTGCTCGCGGGCAGCATGGGCTCCCACGTCGCCGCCCCGGTGCTCACGCCGAACCTGAAATACGATTCCGAGCGCGATTTCATTCCGATCGGCTTCACCGCGCATGCGCCGGCCGTGATCGTTGCAAAGAAGGATTTTCCGGCCAAGGACCTGCGAGAATTCGTGGCCTATCTGAAGAACCACGGCGAAGCCGTGAAACAGGCGCATGGCGGCATCGGCTCCTCATCGCACATGGCGTGTCTCCTGTTCACCTCCGCGGCTGGCGTGCAGCCGAGCCTTGTGGCCTATCGCGGCACCAGCCAGGCGTTGAATGACCTGATCGGCGGCCACGTCGATTTCTTCTGCGAGCAAGCGGTCAGCGTCGCCCCGCAAATCGAGGCCGGCACGATCAAGGCCTACGGCGTCTCCTCGAGCGAGCGCTTGGCCGTGCTGCCCGACGTGCCGACGGCGAAGGAAGCCGGTGTCGACTATCGGATGAGTATCTGGGCTGGGATTTTCGCGCCCAAGGGCACGCCGCGGGAGGTCATCGACAAGCTCGCGGCCGCGCTCGACCACGCGCTGGACGACCCCGGAGTCCAAGTTCGGCTGGCCGATCTCGGCGGATCGCTGCCGGCCAAGGACGAGCGCACCCCGGCGAAGTTCGCTAGCTTCGTGCACGCCGAGATCGCCCGTTGGTCTCCCCTCCTCAAGGCAGCAAATGGAGAGGCGAAGTGATGTCCCCGAATGCGACCTAGCGCGGGACAGGGCTGCCGAAAGCTTGTGCAGATGGAGTAATTCCCGGCCATCGGCCGGCAGCCTCGGGACTTCGATCAAAGCGCGTGTCCACACGCAAACGGCGATGGCTGCTGGCACGGCTTTTGCGATATAGTCCGCCGGGGATTGGGCAATCCGTGCCGCGACACGGGCGAGCGGAGTACGCATGTCGTTCTCGGCCCCGAAACTGTGCGTTGCCGACGTCAGCATGACGTTCAAGACGCCGACGGGCGCCTTCCACGCGCTTGCGCCGGTCACGCTGTCGATCCCACAGGGCCGTTTCGTGAGCCTGATCGGCCCGTCCGGCTGCGGCAAAAGCACCATCTTCAACATCATCGCCGGACTGCTGGAGCCGAGCGGCGGCCGGGTGCTGATCGACGGCGTCGACGCCACCGGCACCATCGGCCGCGTCGGCTATATGCTGCAAAAGGATCTGCTGCTGCCCTGGCGCACGGTGCTGGACAACACCATCCTCGGCATGGAAATTCAGCACGTGCCGTTGCGCGCGGCGCGCGAGCGCGCGTTGCCGCTGCTTCATCGCTATGGATTGGCCGGTTTCGAATATCTTTACCCGAACGCGCTGTCCGGCGGCATGCGCCAGCGCGCCGCATTGTTGCGCACGCTGCTGTTCGATACCGACGTCATTCTGCTGGACGAGCCGTTCGGGGCGCTCGACGCCCAGACCAAGCTCAAGATGCAGGAATGGCTGATGCAGCTGTGGAGCGATTTCAGCAAGACCGTGCTGTTCGTCACCCACGACGTTGAGGAAGCGATCTATCTGTCCGACGAGGTCCACGTGATGGGCACGCGGCCCGGCCGCATCATCGCTTCGATTCCGGTCCCGCTTGCGCGCCCGCGCGTCCGAGGCAGCACGCTCAGTCCCGACTTTCTGGTCATCAAGGAACGCTGCCTCGAACTGCTTCATCTCGATCCGACGGCGTCCGAACCCGTGAACGAAGCAGCCTGAGACAGCGGCAGGGCCAATGAGCGTTCAGGACACTCCCACCGTAGGCGCAATGGCAAGGCTTGATCGGGCGCAGCCGAAGCCCGAAGCGGCTAGGCCGGCCGCCGTCCGGCGCCTGCCCGTGCAGAAGGATTGGCCGACCTGGGCGCTCATCGCCGCGCAGATCGGCATCCTCGTCGGCGCGCTCTCGCTTTGGGAAATCAGCGCCCGCGTCGGCTGGATCGATGCTTTCTTCTGGTCGCAGCCGAGCGCGATCGCCGACACGATGAGAATTTTCTTCACGACCGGCGACGCTTGGACCGACATCAGCTTCACCTTCCGCTCGACCATTTTCGGCTTTCTCATCGGTACGACGGCGGGGTCGCTGCTCGGCCTGTCGTTCTGGTGGTCGCGCAATTACGCCGCCATCGTCCAGCCCTACGTCATTTGCCTGGAATCGATTCCCAAGCTCGCACTGGCGCCGCTCATCATCCTGGTGTTCGGCATCGGCTTGGGGTCCAAGGTCGCGGTTGCGACCGCGCTCACGCTGGTGGTCTCGACGCTGACCGCCTATGCCGGCGTGAAGGCGCTCGATGCCGACAGCGAGAAGCTGTTCTACTCGCTCGGCGCCACGCGCCTGCAGGTGTTCCGCAAGCTCGTCATTCCGTTTTGCCTGCCCTGGATCATCTCGGTGCTGCGGGTCAATATCGGCCTCGCCTTGACCGGCGCCATCGTCGGCGAGTTCATCGCCTCCCAGCACGGCCTCGGGCGCACGATCCTCTATGCCGGCCAGACCTACGACATCGCGCTGGTCTGGGTGGCGGTGCTGGTGCTCTCGACCTTGGCGGTGGTCATGTATGCGGCAGTGTCGTGGCTCGAAAGCACGCTGCGTAAAGGCGTGCGGCAATGAGGTGATTCAAACCCTAACAGCGAGGACGTCATGAACAGGCGAAAATTCCTGCAGTCGACCGCGACGCTCGGTAGCGGCCTTGGGCTTGCGCTCGCAGCGCCGGCTCTCATCGCGCGCGCCGCCACCAAGGAGCTGCTGGTCGCCGAGCCGGTCCACGGCACGGGCTATCTGCCCATGTACATCGCGATGGCCAATGGCTATTTCGCGGAGTCCGATATCGTCGTGAAGATCGTGACCATCGAGACTGGCGGCGGCCATACCAACGCGGTGCTCTCGGGGCAAGCATTTGCCTTCATCGGCGGTCCCGAGCACAACGCCTTCGCCAAGGCCAAGGGCGCGGAGCTGCGCGCGGTCGTGCACTGCGTCGACCGCGGCAACGTGTATCTCTGCGCCGCCAAAGGTCATGATCCCAAGGACACGAATTGGCCGGCGTATTTCAAGGGCAAAGCGATCGCCGTTGGCCCCTACGGCGGCACGCCCAACTCGATCATGCGTTATCTGCTGGGAAAATGGCAGCTCGACGCCAAGCGCGACGTGACGCTACTCGAGGTGGCAAACTCGGCCGTGCCCGCCGCCGTGAGGGCGGGACAGGCGGTGATCGGCAACGCCACCGAACCCATGGTCACGCAGGGCATCCGCCAGAATCTCTGGAGCGAGCCGTTCTTCAACGTGCCCAAGGAGCTCGGCCCCTACGCCTATTCCACCATCAATGTCCGTCTCGATTCGATTCAGAAAGAGCCGGAGGTCGTGCGCGGATTCGTCAAGGGCATGGTCAAGGGCCTGAAATTTCTCTACGCCAATCCGAGCGAAGCGGCCGAGATCGCCAAGCAGCAATTTCCCACCATGGCGCTCGAGGATCTCAAGGCGACGCTCGACCGGTCGTTCAAGGACCAGATGTGGAGCAAGGACGGCTTGATCAGCAAGGAAGCCTGGGCCACCGGCAGCGCGGTGGTGCGCGAGGCCGGCATCCTCAAGACCGACGTGAAATACGAGGAGATCATCGACATGAGCTTCGTCGAAAGCGTGCGCGCGAGCCTGTAAGAGGATCGTGCCGAGCAACTCAATCCAAGACCGAAACCGGAAAGAGCAACATCATGTCAGAGCCCATCTGGAACAAGTTCCTCACCGAGCGCGACAAAGCGGTGTTCAAGTCGTCGGGCTACGGCGCACGCGGGGGATTCGGCAAGCGTCCCGCGCTCCTGATCATCGACGTGAACTACGCGTTCTGCGACGAGCGTCCGATGCCGATCCTCGAATCGATCAAGCGCTGGCGTAATTCCTGCGGCGAGGACGCCTGGGTTGCCATGCCCTACCTCAAGGCGCTGATCGACAAGGCCCGCGCCAAGGGCATCCCCGTGATCTACACGACCGGAGTGCGGCGCGAGGACAATTGGGATAGCGGAAGCTGGACCTGGAAGAACGGCCGCTCCGACGAGGACATGACCAGCAAGCCCTCGACCAACGTGGACGGCAACGAGATCGTCGCCGAGATCGCGCCGGCGCCGCAGGACATCGTGGTGCTCAAGCAGAAGCCGTCCGGCTTCTTCGGCACCAATATGGCGAGCTACCTCACGCTCTTGCAATGCGACAGCGTGATCGTCACCGGCACCACCACCTCGGGCTGCGTGCGCGCGACCGTGCTCGACGCCTTCAGCCTCAACTACCGCATCGCGCTTGCCGAGGAGGGCTGCTTCGACCGCTCGCAGGCGAGCCATGCCATCAATCTCTGCGACATGAACGCCAAATATGCCGACGTGGTGAAGACGTCAGAGGTGCTCGCTTACTTCGATAGCCTCCCCAGCGGCATGTTCGACCTGCCGAAGGGGTCGCCGGCACCCGCACCGAAGCCGCGACTCGCTGCGAA
>JAFAHL010000379.1 GCA_019237215.1 Hyphomicrobiales bacterium
ATCAAGAACAGTCCGATGAAGAACGTGTCCTTGATGGTCGCATGGGGCGTGAACGGAACCGTCTCCTTCTCGGTCTTCGGATCGACTCCGGCCGGATTGTTCTGCCCGACCACATGGAGCGCCCAGATGTGCAGCACGACGACAGCCGCAATCGCGAAAGGCAGGAGATAGTGCAGCGCAAAGAAACGGGTGAGGGTTGGACTACCGACCGAATATCCGCCCCACAGCCAAGTCACGATCGAATCGCCCACCAGCGGAATGGCTGAGAACAGATTGGTGATGACGGTGGCGGCCCAGTAGCTCATCTGACCCCACGGCAGCACGTAGCCCATGAAGCCGGTGGCGATCATCAGCAGCAGCAGGATGACGCCAAGGATCCACAGCACCTCGCGCGGCTCCTTGTAGGAGCCGTAATACATGCCGCGGAACATGTGGATGTAGGCGGCGAGGAAGAACATGGAGGCGCCGTTCGAGTGCAGGTAGCGCAGCAGCCAACCGTAGTTCACGTCGCGCATGATCCGCTCGACGGAATCGAAGGCGTAGTCCACCTGCGGCGTGTAGTGCATCGCCAGCACGACGCCGGTGACGACCTGCACGCCGAGCATGAAGGCGAGGATGCCGCCGAACGTCCACCAGTAATTGAGATTGCGCGGGGTGGGATAAACGACGAAGGACGAATAGATGAGCCCGCCGATCGGCAGCCGCCGCTCCATCCATCGCATGAATGCGCTTTGCGGCTGGTAGGTCGGATGTCCGCTCATGATCGAACCTTGCAGATGAAATCGGAAGCGTCAGCCGATCCGGATCTTGGTGTCTGAGAGGAATTCGTACGGCGGGAGCGCGAGGTTGAGCGGCGCGGGTCCCTGCCGGATGCGTCCGGAGGTGTCATAGACCGAGCCATGGCAGGGGCAGAAGTAGCCGTCATACGCTCCCTGATGGGCGATTGGGATGCAGCCGAGGTGGGTGCAGATTGCGATCAGCACTTGCCACTGGTCGTGACCGGACTTGACGCGCGCGGAATCCGGCTGCGGGTCCGGCAGCTTCGCCACGTCGACGTTCTGCGCCTCCTCGATCTGCTTCTTGGTGCGGTGATTGACGTAAATCGGCTTGCCGCGCCAGAACACCTTGATCACCTGACCGTCGGCGATCGGCGCAAGATCGACCTCGATCGGCGCGCCCGCCGCAATCGTCGAGGCGTCGGGATTCATCTGCGTGATCAGCGGCACGAGCGTCGCGGCGGCGCCGATGCCGGCGACGGAGGCGGTCGCAATATAAAGAAAATCGCGACGTGTCGGCTCGGCCGAAGACATCGTCGTCACGGGTGCAGTTCCTTTCTTATCCGTCGGTCCGCCCGCAGCCCGCTTGCGCCGGCTGCGAGAACTCATCCGCGTCAGGGCCGCCTCGCTCCTCCCCGACACGGAGACGCCGCCTGGCGGCGGCGGGCGAACCGGCCGCTCTCCTCCTGCAAGCAAGGGGCCAAGCGGCTTAATCCAGCGGCGTTTTATTGGCACCCTTGCCAAGCGAGCGCAAGTGGGCAAGTGCGGGTCTGTGTCACAACGATGAAATGTCGCACAAATCGTTTGCCCGTCTTGCGTTTTGACCGCGATCGCGGTTCGCTGCGCGCCCGAAAGCTTGGCCCATGCGCATTGCGCTGTTTGAGCCCGACATCCCGCAGAACACGGGCACGATTCTTCGTCTCGCCGCCTGCCTCGGCCTCGAGGCGCACATCATCGAGCCCGCGGGCTTTGCCACCAGCGACCGTGCGTTCCGCCGCGCCGGCATGGATTACCTCGATCAGGTCGCGCTCGTCCGTCACCCCAGCTGGGAGGCGTTCGAGGCGTGGCGCGGCGGCGCCGGCGCGCGGCTCATTCTCTTCACCACGCGCGCGCACCACTCCTATCTGGCGCACGCGTTCCGGCGCGGCGATGTGCTGCTGTTCGGCCGAGAAACGTCCGGCGTGCCCGAGAAGGTGCACGCGGCCGCCGACGCGCGGCTCGTCATTCCGATGCGGGAAGGATTGCGCTCGCTCAATGTGGCGATGGCCGCCGCCATGGTCGTCGGTGAAGCGATGCGGCAAACCGCAGCGCCCTCCCACGGCGAGAGCTGACGCCTCGCGTCAGACGTCGGCAGGTAAAGGCGATTATTCGAGCGAACCTGAAAGCAGCCGAAAAAATACGAAGCGGGTGAGGGACATCTCACGCCCCTGGGCGCTACCCCTCACCCGCATCGCTCGCTGGCGCTCTGTCGCTTCCTGCCGCCTGTCAAAGTCCCCACACAAGCAGCGGCGGACATTGCGCACCCCCAACATCCCCCACGCCGGCAGGGTTCCCCGAAACCATGGCAAAAAAAAGCTTCGCCTGGAATTTTCCCCGGCCCAAACAATGGCAAAAAAAAGCTTGGTTGAAATTTTCCTCTACTCCAAAACATCGCGCGTATGTCGCGCGCATGACTCTCGAGTAGCTTGGATTTGAAAGTCCCACGCGAACTCGCTGCACACTTCGAGACCTTCAAATCCGCCACGCCGAGCCAATGGCATCGCCGCCCAATGGTGACGGCTTGCCCGTCATGCCTTAAACGAAGGACGGAGGTTCGATGAGCGAGAGCCTATCCGAAGCCCGCAAAGCACGCGTGCGCACGTGGTTCGAAACGCTGCGCGATGACATCTGCGCGGCGTTCGAGGCGCTCGAAGTGGCTTTGCCGGCGCACGCGCCGCTCGCCGACCGCGCCGCGGGCCGTTTCGTCCGCACGCCCTGGTCTCGCGCCCATGACAGCGGCAGCTTACCCGAGATCGGCAATTTAAATGCCGGATCGGCCAAAGCCGATGCGGGCGGCGGCGGCGTGATGGCGAGCATGCAAGGCCGCGTGTTCGAGAAGGTCGGCGTCCACGTCTCCACGGTTTTCGGCGAGTTCGCGGGCGAATTCCGCAAGGACATTCCGGGCGCCGAAACCGACCCGCGGTTTTGGGCCTCCGGCATTTCGCTCATCGCCCATCCGCAGAACCCGCACGTGCCGGCGGTCCACATGAACACGCGCTTAGTGGCGACCACCAAGGCCTGGTTCGGCGGCGGCTCGGATTTAACGCCGATGCTCGACGCGCGCCGCCGGCAGGACGATTCCGACACGCTCGCATTTCATGCCGCGATGCGGACGGCTTGCGACGCGCATGCGCCTGTCGCGCCCTATGAGAAGTACAAGCGCTGGTGCGATGAATATTTCTACCTGCGCCATCGCGGCGAGATGCGCGGCATCGGCGGTATTTTCTACGATTATCTCGACAGCGCGGATTGGGAGGCGGACTTCGCCTTCACGCAGGCGGTGGGCCGCGCGTTCGGGAGGATTTATCCCGAGCTGGTGCGCAAGAATTTCACCACGCCCTGGAGCGCGGCCGAGCGCGAGGAGCAGCTCGTGCGCCGCGGCCGCTACGTGGAGTTCAACCTGCTCTACGACCGCGGCACCATCTTCGGGCTGCGCACCGGCGGCAATGTGGAGGCGATCCTGTCCTCGCTGCCGCCGGTGGTGAAGTGGCCGTGAGTGGCTCCGCCTCACCGCACGAATGCATTGACGACCATCGCCGCGCCGCCGCCGATCACGACCGCGTCGAGGATCGTGGTGTGGACGTGCAACGGCAGGCGCTCGATCAGCGCCTTGGCCAGAAACGCGCCCGGCAGCGCCACGCCGCCGATGAGCAGCGCGACCGCGAGCACCTTTGCGTTCACCACGCCGGCGAGCCCGAAGGTCGCGAACTTGGCGAGCCCGATGCCGATGGAGACGACAGCGTCGGTTGCGACCACGGCGGCGCCTTCGAGGCCTGCCGCCATCAGCAGCGAGAGCAGGATGATGCCGGCGCCAACGGTGCCGCCCGCGAGCGGCCCCCAGCCGAAGGACGCCGCGGCTAGTCCGCGGCTCGAGAGCGCGAGACCGCGTCGCCGCATCAAGCGGCGCAACGGCACGCTCGCCACCAGCATGGCGCCGATCACCAGCGCCGCGCCCTTGCCGGTGAGCAGAGTATAGCCCCACGCGCCGAGCACGCAGGTCGGCAGCGCCGCGACGAGCACGATCAGCGCGCGCCGTCGATCGACGAGACGCCAAAACGCCGCCGCGCGACTGGTATTCGTGAACAGCGCCGAGAGCGAAAGAATGGGCACCACCGGCTCGGCGCCCACGATCGGCACCAAAACCAGCGGCATCAGCGCGCCGGTGCCGTAGCCGGCGACCCCGCCGACGACCGAGGCGACGAGCGCCATGGCCGTGATCAGGCCAAGCTCCGGCAACGAAATGTCGGCAAAAACCGAGGACAGCGATTCGAGCATCGGTCCAAGTCTTATATCAACAAGTCTTATACCCAAGCGGCCGCCGGCGCTGACCACTCCACCACCGTGTGACAAAGTTTTAATGCAACGCCGGTGGCGCCTTTTTCGTTAATCCTGTAGGGGCGCACGCTGCGCGGGAGGATACAATGCAACTTTACCGTCAGTTCGCGATCGCAGCAGCATTACTGCTTTGCAGCATCGCCGCCGCATCGGCTGCCGGGACGGGCCCGTTTTTGGTGGCGTCCGATGATTTCGTATTGACCGGCGCCCAGGAGCAACTGCTGTGGCAGCGCATAGGGCGCAACGCCAGCAGCACGACGCCCTCCGGTTTGATCGCTGCGGTCGGCGCAACCCTGCCTGCCGCGGTCGCGCTGCACGCGCTGCCTGCAACCGTCACCCGGCAGATACCGGCGGTAAGACCTTACAAGTACGCGACGCTCGGCAACGCGCTGCTGATCATAAATCCCACCGACCGGGTCATCGTCGACGTCATTACGCAATAACGGTCACCACCGCGCTGCGCGAATCCGCCATCGCGATTTGGTCTGTCGTCCTCGCGAAAGCGGGGACCGATATCCCAGAGACGGTGGTTATAGGTTCCCGCTTCGTGGGAACGACAGCATATGAGCTGGTGAGTCGGAACGGTATCAATCGGCGCTGGGAAGCCGTCGCATGGTGAATTCGATGCGATCGCCGGGAAGCTCGCGCCAGGATTCGATCTCCGTCATATAGGCGGCCTTGGGAAAGCGGCGAAATATTTCACGCGCCTTTTCCCGCGCCTGCTCGCGCGGGAGCGCGAAGGTCTCGCGCCGGAATGCGTCGCGCGGCCGCGCGCGCAGCACTTTCGCCGAGCGGCGAGCGATGTCGGCGGGACGACGGCTGGTGCTCATGATACGCCTCACCCGCAATGTAATGCGGAACAATACGCCTCACCCGCAATGTAATGCGGAACGGGGCACGGAGCGAGTCGAGCTGGCGCGGACCGCGCGGGCATCACCTCGTCCCCGCGACCGCCGCATCCGCGATCGCGGCCACTGCCGCGGCATCTTCGGGAAATCCGGCCGCGATCCATGCTTCCTCCGCCGCCGCCAGCGCCGCGCCGAGGCCGGGTCCCTTCGGCACGCCGCGCGCCATGAAGTCCGCGGCCCTGAGCGGAAATGCCGGCGCGTTCCAGCGCGCGGGCAGCGTCGCGAGCTGATGCCACAGCGCATCCGCCGCGCCTTGGGGCGCGCGCGTCCAAGCGAGCAGCACACGATCGGCGAAACGTTCGGGGCCGAGCCGATAGAGCAAGGCTCGCCCTTCGTGCCCCTCCCAGTTCGCTGAAATCTGCCACCAGCCATCCGCCATCGACGCGAGCCGTTCGTATTCCGCATTGGCGAGCCGCAAACGCTCGCGCAGCCGCTCGGCGTCCTCAGCCACCGAGACGCCGAGCGCGCCGAGCCGGCGCACTGGGTCCGAGGCGAGCGCAAGCGCGGCCTCGAGCTTGATCATGTTGGCGTAGCTCGCGAGCAGCGGCACGCCGCCGACCACCTGCTCGAGCAATCCTAACTCCGTCATCAGCGCGAGCGTCGCCACCGCGTGCTTGGCAACGAGCAGCTTGAACACCTCCATGCGCACGCGCTCGCGCGACAATCGCTCGAGGCCGGCGCGGGCGTCGATGCAGGCGGCGAGGCCCTGCGGGTCGGGAGCGCCCTCGCCATAGGCGGCGTGGAAGCGGAAGAACCGCAGGATGCGCAGATAGTCTTCGGCGATGCGCGTCGCCGCGTCGCCGATGAAGCGCACGCGCCGCGCCGCGATGTCGGCGAGCCCGCCCACATAGTCGTAGATGGTTCCGTCGCGGGTGAGCGACAGCGCGTTCATGGTGAAGTCGCGCCGCTCGGCGTCGCGCTTCCAGTCGCGGCCGAAGGCCACCGTGGCATGGCGTCCGAACGTCTCGACGTCTTCGCGCAAGGTCGTGACTTCGAACGGCCGGCCGGCGGCGACTACCGTCACGGTACCGTGCTCGAGGCCGGTGGGCACGGCCCTGAAGCCTGCCGCCTCGACCCGGCGGATCACTTCGGGCGGGAGCACGGTAGTGGCGATATCGATGTCGCCGTGCGGCTCGCCGATGAGGGCGTTGCGCACCGCGCCGCCGACGACGCGGGCTTCCTCGCCGTCGCGCTCGAGCGCGGCGAGAATGCCGCGCAGCGGCGCCTCTCGCAGCCATTCGGCATCGAGGCGGCGCCGAGCTCGCGTCACTTCGTCTCGCCCGGCACGAATTGTCCGTCCTCGATATGGGCCGGAACGTAGGTTGAGCCCGGGGGCGAGCCGCCCCACTGCGTCAGCACGACGAAACTGCCGATCATGAGCACGAGCGCCGCAATCACCAGCCACGCGACGCGCGGCAGGCTCCAAGAGTTGGGATGCAGCACGCCCGCCTGGGTCGCCCACAGGAACACGGCGTAGATCAGGAACGGCGCCAGAAACAGAGCGATTTCGGTGAGGACGGGGCGGATCATCGGTCTCAAGTCCCGGGCGAGGACGTTAGCGCGCGGCCTCGGTGCCGCGCGCCGCGCGCGCGGACGGCAACCACGAAATTCGAGGCCCAGCGCAAGAATCGCCACGCGCAATATTACAACGAAGGCGACGCCGAGTGGTCGTGCCGCCGATCGTCGCTCGCGCGCAGCGCGACCGCGGCCGGCCGTGCAAACGTACCCCTGCACGCTCATCCCCCACACGAGACGTCGCGCGAGCCTCAGCCCTCATAAATCCGCTCGTACAAATTGCGCAAAATCCCCGCGGTCACGCCCCAAATGTAGCGCTCGCCGAAGGGCATGGCGTAATACCTGCGTGTCACACCCTTCCAGTCGCGGCTGTGAAGCGCGTGGTTCTGCGCGTCCATCAGGAAGGTGAGCGGAACCTCGAAGGCGTCGGCGACTTCCCGCTCGCTCAGCACGAGCTTGTAGTCGGGAGCCACGCGCGCGAGCGTCGGCAAGATGCGAAAGCCGGAGAAGGTGAGATAAAGGTCGAGATAGCCGATCGGCTCGATCAGCGTCCGGGCGAGCCCGATCTCCTCCGCCGCCTCGCGCAACGCGGCATCGGCGGGGGTGCTGTCTTGCGGTTCGATCTTGCCGCCAGGAAACGCGATCTGTCCGGGATGGCTCGGAAGCTCGGTGCGCAGCGTAAGCAAGACCGCAGGCTCGCTGCGGTCGACGACCGGGACGAGCACCGCGGCTGGCCGCGTCGCCTTCACCCCGGCCTGCTCCCACATCGCGGGATCGAGATCGAGATCGCCGCGCTTGGCCTCGACCGTCGGGTCCTCGAGCGCGGGCGGCACGTCGAGGGTGAGCCGCGCGCGGGCGCGGCGAAAGAAGTCGTGGCTCGTTGCGCCGCTCGGCAGCGCTGCATCCATCACATGAAATCCCGCAGGCTTGCGGCCGGCGCCATGGCGAAGAACTCCCCCGCCGAGGCGACACCGAACATGCGTTCCCCGCCGAGGTCGCGCTCCTCGCCCAGTTCGACGAGATCGTAGAACAACGCGCGCGTCACCTTGGCCCAGAGGTTGCGCCGCACGTGGAGATAGGGTTTGAGCCCATCGGTCTCTGCCTCGCGCTCGAAGCGCAGCGCGTGATCGCGCCCGCACGCCACCCAGTCGTCGACATTGGTGCGGAAATACAGCACCCGGCCTCGGGCAGTTTGCTCCGCCCTGAGCTCGACCGCGAGGAACGGCGCGTCCTCGACGACGATCCCGCATTTCTCGACCGGCGTGACCAGGAAATATCTGTCCCCTTCCCGCTTGAGCACCGAGGCGAAGAGCTTCACCAATGCCGCCCGTCCGATCGGCGTCTTGAGGTAGAACCAGGTGCCGTCCGAGGCGATGCGCATATCGAGGTCGCCGCAAAACGGCGGATTCCACAGATGCACCGGCGGCGGGCCTTTGCGCGAGGCCTCGCGCGCCACCCCCGCGATGGCGTCCAGCCCGTGCCGTGCCTGTTCCGTCTCCTGTGCCATGGCTGCGATCTGCGCTCTGGAATGGTGGCAGATCAAGTGTAGCATTTCGGGAGAGGTGGCACCGCGCGCGGGACGAGGTTTAGATCTCGATGTGGAAGCCCACTTCCAACACCCGCTCATGGGGGATCTTGAAGAAGTCGGGAGCCCGGCTCGCGATCCGGGCGAGGAACGCGTAGATCGCGAAGGGCACCGCCGCCATCGCCGAGTTCCGCGCGCGGCGCACCACGATTTCGTGGGCGATGTAATAGTGCACATGCTCGAGATCGACCTCGAGGCCGAGCGTCTTACAATTCTTGAGCGTCAGGGGAATGTCCGGGGTCTGCATGAAGCCGAGCCGCCCCTGGATGTGATAGATGCCGTGGCCAAGGCGCTCGATCGAATGGCGTTCGGCAACCGCGACCCGCGGCCGCCGGTCGGCGATGATGGTCATCAGGATCATGGTCTCGTGCAGCACCATGTTGTGCTTGACCTGATGCAGCAAGACCGGCGAGGCGCCGTGGGCGACCTTGGTCAGCCACACGCCCACGCCCGGCGTCCGCGCCACCACCATCTTGTCGACGTTGGCGACGAAGCGGTTGAGCGGCATCGACATGTCCTGCAGGCGATGGCGCACGAGCGAGGAGCCCTGCCGCCAACACAGCATCAATGCCACCATCGCGCCGCCGACGGTGAGCGGGAACCAGCCGCCGTGGACGATCTTCAGCGAGTTGGAGGCGAGAAAGGTCGCATCGACGGCGCCAAAGACCACGATGATGAGGATCGCGAGCGCGGGCGGCCATTGCCAGCGTCCGATCGCCACGCGATAGAGCAGGATGGTCGTGACCAACATGGTCCCGGACACGGCGATGCCGTAGGCGCCGGCCAAATTCTCCGAGCTCTTGAACAGCACGACGATCAGCAGCGTGCCGATCATCAACAGCCAATTGGCGGTCGGCACGTAGATCTGACCGGCTTCCTCGCTCGAGGTCGGCACGATCCGCATGCGCGGGCAAAGCCCCATCTGCATCGCCTGCCGAGTGAGAGAGAAGACGCCGGAGACGAGCGCTTGGGAGGCGATGATGGTCGCCAGCGTCGCCAACGCGACCAGCGGAATCAGAGCCCAATGCGGGGCCAATCTGTAGAACGGGCTGTCGATCGCCGTGGGATCGGCGAGGACGAGCGCGCCCTGGCCGAAATAGTTGAGCAGCAGCGCCGGCAGCACCAGGCGGAACCAGGCGCGGCGGATGGCGGTGGGACCGACATGGCCCATGTCGGCGTAAAGCGCTTCCGCGCCGGTCAGCGCAAGGAACACGCCGCCCATCACCGCGAAGGCGACGAGAGGATTAGCGAACACGAAACGCGCCGCCTCATGCGGACTGAGCGCTTTGAGTATTTCGGGCGCCGCCCAGATGTTGACGGCGCCGAGCAATGCGATCACGGCGAACCAGCCGACCATGACCGGGCCGAACAGGCGGCCGATGCTCGCGGTGCCGCGGCGCTGCATCGCGAACAGCCCGATCAGGATCGCAAGCGTAATCGGCAAGACGAAGTCTTCGAGCGCCGGCGTGACGAGCTTGAGGCCCTCGACGGCGGAAAGCACGGAATGGCCGGCGTGATGACGCCGTCGCCATAAAGCAAAGCTGCGCCCACGATGCCGAGCAGGACCAGAATCGGGATTCCCGGACCGTTGGTCACTCGCTCCACCAGCGACAGCAGCGCCAGGATTCCGCCTTCCCCGTCGTTGTCGGCGCGCAGCACGAGCACGACGTATTTGAGCGACACCATCGCCATCAGCGCCCAGAAGATGAGCGAGATGATGCCGAGAACCTCGGCCGCGGTCGGGACCGCTTGGCCGCTCGCGCTCAGCGTGACGGACAAGGTATAGAGCGGGCTCGTCCCGATATCGCCGAACACGACGCCGATCGCGGTGAGCGCCAGGAACCAGGGATTGGCCTTGTGGCGCAGTTCGCCGCCGCGGGAGGAATCGGCGTCCGATCGCGCGGAGGCGACCTTGCGGGTCGAGGCTTTCACCGGCCTGTCTCCCTGGCCAAAGACCAAAACCCTTCGACGACCAAGCCCCAGGAGTGCCGCTTCCTGCGCCGCCGCCGGCGGCGGAAGATGGGGCGGAGGATGGTTTGAGTCTCACGATCAGTTGAGCGCACCCCCTGCCCTTCGTCTGGCATTGTCTGCCCGGAACTTGTGCGGTGACCGGCTGTTTCCCTGCTGGTCGCGATCGCGAGCGAGCCTATCCGCGCTGCCCAAGCCTGGGTTGGACCGGAAAAGTTCAAGCGTTTGCGACCCTTTCGGCCCGGCCGGGTTCTGGGGCGATCGTGGCAGACCTGCGCCGAGGCGGGATCGCACCCAGTGAAAAATAGCGTAATCTCCAACAGTTGTGAGGGATTCGTGGGCGCCAACCGCTCCGCATCCACTGTTGCGCGCGACAATGGCCCGAATGTTGCACGTTTTTTGGTCAATCAATGGGCTCAAACGACGGGCTGGACCATAACCGGCACGGACGACGGTCAGATAACAAGGAGCTGATGACATGGCGGTAGCCACCGAAGGGCTGGAAAAGCTCGAAGACATGATCGTGCGCCAAGCGGAAGCGACCGGCGCCCAGGTCGCCGCCGCCAAGGCCGCGATCGGCAGCGTGATCTTCGGGCAGGAAGGCGTGGTCGAGCAGGCGCTCATCACCGTGCTCTGCGGCGGCCACGCGCTGTTGATCGGCCTTCCCGGCCTCGCCAAGACCAAGCTGGTCGAGACCATGGGCATCGTGCTCGGGCTCGACGCGCGCCGCATCCAGTTCACCCCGGATCTCATGCCGTCCGACATCCTGGGCAGCGAAGTGCTGGACGAGAGTCCCGGCGGCAAACGCAATTTCCGCTTCATCCCCGGCCCGATCTTCGGCCAACTGCTGATGGCCGACGAAATCAACCGCGCGAGCCCGCGCACCCAATCCGCGCTGCTGCAGGCGATGCAGGAGCACCACGTGACGGTTGCCGGCAATCGGCACGACGTTCCGCGCCCCTTCCACGTGCTCGCGACCCAGAACCCGATCGAGCAGGAAGGCACCTATCCCCTTCCGGAGGCGCAGCTCGACCGCTTTCTGATGCAGATCGACGTCGATTATCCCGATCATGCGTCCGAGCGCAAAATCGTGTTCGACACCACCGGCACGGAAGAAAGCAAGCCCAAGCCGACCATGACCGCGGATGAGCTATTGGCGGCGCAGCGCCTGGTGCGCCGGCTGCCGGTCGGCGAATCGGTGGTGGAGGCGATCCTCAACCTCGTGCGCTCGGCGCGACCCGGTCCCGAGAGCGGCGAGATCGGCAAGCTGATCTCCTGGGGCCCGAGCCCGCGCGCGAGCCAGGCGCTGATGTTGGTGGCGCGCGCCCGCGCCCTCATCGACGGGCGGCTGTCGCCGTCGATCGACGACGTCATGGCCATGGCGGAGCCGATCCTCAAGCACCGCATGGCGCTCACCTTCGCCGCGCGCGCCGACGGCGAGAGCATGGAAGGCGTCATCGGCAAGCTCAAGACGCGCATCGGATAGTCGGATGGCAGCGGCAAGGCAGCGCGCCGACAAGCACGAGATCAAGGCGACGCAGCGCGCGAGCGGCGAGGCCCGCTCGCTCGCGCAAACCATGCCGCGCCTGATTCTCGAGGCGCGCCGCATCGCCGCCACCGTCATCCACGGACTGCACGGCCGCAAGCGGGCCGGGCCGGGCGAGAATTTCTGGCAGTACCGCCGCTTCCTGTCGGGCGAGCCGGCGCGCCGCGTCGACTGGCGGCGCTCCGCCCGCGACGAGCATCTCTACGTGCGCGAGCAGGAATGGGAGGCCGCGCACACGGTGTGGCTGTGGCCCGACCGCTCGCCGTCCATGGCGTTTCGCTCCCAGCTCGCCCAAGAATCCAAGCTCGATCGATGCCTGGTCGTCGCCTTTGCGCTCGCCGAAATTCTGGTACAGGCGGGCGAGCGCGTCGGCATGCCGGGCTTGATGCGGCCCACCGGCAGTCGCAACGTGCTCGACAAGATGGCGAACGCGATCGTGCACGACGTCGCCGAGCGGCCCAGCCTGCCGCCGCTGTTTGCGCCCTCCTCGCTCGCCGAAATCGTGGTGGTGTCGGATTTCTGGAGCCCGATGGCGCAGGTGCGCGCCACGCTGGCGCAGCTCTCGGCAACCGGCGCCCACGGCCACACCGTGCAGATCGTCGATCCGGCGGAAGAGACCTTTCCCTATTCCGGCCGGGTCGAGTTCATCGAGCCCGAGGGCGCGGGCTCGATCACCGCTGGCCGCGCCGAGGCCTGGAAGGGTGAATACGAGACGCGCGTCGCGCGTCACCGCGCGGAAATCCGCGCCGAGACCGACAAGCTCGGCTGGAGCTTCACCATCCATCGCACCGACCGGCCGGCGACCGAACTCTTGCTCGCGCTGCATGCGCGTCTGGGCGCGCCTCCTCCGGGCGCGATGGTCAGCGGCCGTCTGAGCGTCGCCGGGCAAGCGCGGAGGCAGGCATGATCGCTGGGCTCCCGCTCGGCTTCGCCCAGCCGCTGGTCCTGCTCGGGCTCTTGAGTCTTCCGGTGCTGTGGTGGCTGCTGCGCCTCATTCCGCCGCAGCCGCGCCGCATCGCGTTCCCGCCGACGCGGCTCCTGTTCGACATCGCGCCCCGAGAGGAGACGCCGCAACGCACGCCGTGGTGGCTCACGCTGCTGCGTCTGACGCTCGCCGCGCTCGTGATCATCGCGGCCGCCGGTCCGTTGTGGAATCCGCCGGTTGCGACCTCCACCGCCAAGGCGCCGCTCGCGCTCTTGATCGACGACGGCTTCCCGGCGGCGGGCACCTGGGACGCGCGCATGCGCACCGCCGAGGATCTGATCGCACGCGCGGAAGCGGATCAGCGCGGCGTCGCGCTGATCCCGCTCTCGGAGCCGACGCGCGACATTTCCTTCGAGACGCCGGCGGCCGCGCGCGTGCGGATCAAGCAGATCAAGCCGAAGCCGCACGCGGTCGAGCGCGCGGATGCGCTGCCGGTGCTCGGGCGCTTCCTCGCCGCCACGCCCGAGGTCGAGCTCGTTTGGCTCTCCGACGGCGTCGATCTCGGCGGCGGCAGCGAGTTCGTCGCGGCGCTCGGGCGGCTCATCGAGCAACGGCCCCTCACCGTGATCGAC
Source organism: Hyphomicrobiales bacterium (assembly GCA_019237215.1). Lineage (GTDB taxonomy): Bacteria > Pseudomonadota > Alphaproteobacteria > Rhizobiales > Xanthobacteraceae > VAZQ01. The sequence goes on from JAFAHL010000379.1 coordinate 13,450, forward strand.
GGCGGCGTCGCGGGCGCGCGCGCGCTCGCAGCCGCCGACAACGCCGCGGGCGCGCTGACGGTGAAAGTCTTGCGTGCGAGCAACGGCGCCGGGGAAACCGGCACCGTGCGCGCGCTCGACCTCAAGGGCCTCCCGCTCGGCGATGCCTCGTTCACGTTCAGGGACGGCGAGCGCGAGGGCGAGGCCGAGCTCACGATGCCGGTGGAGATCCGCAACGACATCGCGCGATTGGAAATCGCAGGCGAGCGCTCGGCGGGCGCGGTGGCGCTGCTCGACAAGCGGTGGCGGCGGCGCTCGATCGGCGTCGTCACCGGATCGACCGCCGACACCGCGCAGCCGCTTCTGGCCTCGACCTACTACCTCACGCGCGCGCTCGGACCCTTCGCCGATGTCCGGCTCGCCGATCGCGGCTCGCCGGCGCAGGCCGTGAACCAGTTCATCGAGCAACGGCTGCCGATGTTGATCCTCGCCGACGTGGGCAACGTCGCCGAGGCGCGCGACCGCCTCGTGCGCTGGCTCGACGACGGTGGCGTGCTGGTGCGCTTTGCCGGCCCGCATCTCGCCGCCGCCGATGACGATCTCGTGCCGGTGAAACTTCGGCGCGGCGGGCGCATTCTCGGCGGCAGCCTGTCGTGGGAGCAGCCGCAGCAGCTCAACGCGTTCGCGCGCGAGAGCCCGTTCTTCGGCATGGTGGTGCCGAGCGACGTCAGCGTGAGCCGCCAGGTGCTGGCCGAGCCCGATGCCACGTTGACCGAGCGCACTTGGGCGACGCTCGCCGACGGCACTCCGCTGGTGACCGCTCAACGCCGCGGCAAGGGCCTGATTGTATTGTTTCATGTTACCGCCGATACGCGCTGGTCAGACTTGCCGCTATCGGGCACATTCGTCGAGATGCTCAAGCGAATCGTGTCCTTTGCCGGTTCGGTGGCGGCGAGCGATGCCACCGGCGCCGGCGCCCGCAACAACCGCGAAGTGTTGCCGCCGACGCGCATTCTCGACGGCTTCGGCCTGTTCGGGCCGCCGCCGACGACCGCGCGCCCAGTGCCGGCGAGCTTTAGCGGGCGCGCGACCTTCGATCATCCTCCGGGGCTTTACGGGCCGCCCGAGGGATTGCTGGCGGTCAACGCGCTCGCGCCCGACGATCGGCTCGCGCCGCTCGATTTCTCCGCGCTCCACGCGGTCCGGGAGGCCTACCGAATGAGTGAACCTGAAGATCTGCGCGGACCCATCCTGCTGGGCGCGCTCGCGCTGCTCGCGCTCGACGCGCTCGTGGTGTTCCTGCTCGCCGGCGGGATCGGGCAATTCCTGCGCCGGCGGCGGCCGGCGGCGAGCGCGCTCGCGCTCGCCATCTTCGCCGCAGCGCTTGCGGCCTCGCCGCACGCGTTCGCGCAGAGCAGCGACGAGCAAGCCTTGCGATCGACGCTCGAGACGCGGCTTGCCTACGTCATCACCGGCGACGCCGAGGTCGACCGCATCAGCAAGGCCGGGCTGCAGGGCTTGACCTTGTTCCTCGCCCAGCGCACCGCGCTCGAGGCGGGCGAGCCCATCGGGCTCGATCCCGCGCGCGACGAGCTTGCCTTCTATCCGCTGATCTATTGGCCGATCGTGCCGAGCGCGGCCAAGCCGAGCCGCGAGGCGCTCGAGCACATCGACGCCTATATGAAGCAGGGCGGCACCGTCCTGTTCGACACGCGCGACGCGGTCGAAGCGCCGGCCGGCGCCGGCGGCGAAACCCGCGGGCCGGGCATGCAGGCGCTGCGCGCCATTCTCTCCTCGCTCGACATTCCCGAGCTCGAGCCGGTGCGGCGCGACCACGTGCTGACGAAGACGTTCTATCTCTTGAAGGACTTTCCAGGCCGCTTCAGCTCCGGCCAGCTGTGGGTGGAAGCGCTGCCTGCCGTCAACGACGACGAGCCGGTGAGCCGTCCGGCGCGCGCCGGCGACGGCGTATCGTCGATCATCATCACGTCGAACGATTTCGCCGGCGCCTGGGCGATGCGCCAAGACGGCCAGGCCATGCTGCCGCTCGTCTCCGCCGAGCCGCGCCAGCGCGAATTCGCGTTCCGCGCCGGCGTCAACATCGTGATGTACACGCTCACCGGCAACTACAAGGCCGACCAGGTCCACGTTCCGGC
>JAFAHL010000520.1 GCA_019237215.1 Hyphomicrobiales bacterium
TGGCAGGTGAAGGGGCGGCTCGATCTCAAGGTCACCGACCTCGGCGCCACGCAACTCAAGAACATCGCCGAGCCGATCCACGTCTACTCGCTCGAAGTCGGGCAGCAGGCGCAAGCGGAGCCTGTGCCTTGGGCTGCGCCAGCGCCGCCTGCGCCAGCCGATCAACAGGCAGCGATCAAGCGTATCCGGGCGAAACGCGGCTTTGCGCGCCACGCGACGATCTACGTCGCCGTCAATCTTCTGCTCATCGCCATCTGGGCGCTAACCGGCTCGGGATACGCCAACCACCGGCATGGGGCCGAGTCAGATTTCTGGCCGATCTGGCCGATCCTTGGCTGGGGCGTCGGGCTCGGGGTGCACTATTGGACCGTCTTCCACCAGAAGCCGATTTCGGAAGACGAGATTCGGCGTGAAATGGAGAAAGGATCTTAACACGAACCGCGTGCCGAAGCCGTGACCGGGCCGGTATGGCTCTACCCTGCAACAAACAGCGCTACGTCTAGTGCACCTCGCGGGAAGTGGCGACTCCGTTTGGTGGCGAGGCGAAGCCTAAGGTGAGTCCGTTCTGCCACACCTGCCGCGATTCGGGCGGGAGGCGGGTTGTGGCATCCACTATTTGCGAGTCAGGAGGTGGGCCGAAATGGCACGACGGGGTCTGACGTTGTGCCCTGATTCGCCGGAGCCTTTGCATGCCGCGCCTGTCCGCCGCCCCGATCACGCTGACGCCTGAGCAAGAGGCGGATCTGCAGGGTCTCGCCCGAGCGCACAAGACGCCGCGCAAGCTGGCGGAACGGGCCGAGATGATCCTGCGCTCGGCGGCGGGGACAGAGGTGCGCGCGATCGCCCGTCAGCTCGGCGTTTGGCCAAAGACGGTGCGCCATTGGCGCAGGCGCTGGCTGACCGGCCAGGCGGAGGCCGCGGCTGCGGCGCGTCTGGCGGATGAACCGCGACAGGGGGCGCCGGGGACGTTCACGCCCGAGCAGGTCTGCGCGATCATGGCGCTGGCCTGCGAACCGCCGGAAAAGAGCGAACTGCCGCTCAGTCACTGGAGCCAGAGCGAACTGGCCCGCGAGGCGGTCAGACGCGGCATCGTCGACAGCATCTCGCACGGCTCGGTCGGGCGCTTTTTAAAAAGAAGCCGACCTCAAACCACATCTCGTGCGCGGCTGGCTCACGCCCAAGCCGGACCCTGAGTTCGAGAGCAAATGCGCCGAGGTTTGCACCCTCTATCATGAGGCGCCCGCGGCGGCGCAGCAGGACGTTCGCACGGTGTCGGTCGACGAGATGACCGGCGTGCAGGCGTTGGAGCGCGCCGCCCCCGACTTGCCGGTCCAGCCGGGCAAGGTCGCCCGGCGGGAGTTCGAATACATCCGCCACGGCACGCAGACGGTGATTGCGGCTTTCGACGTGGCGACCGGCCAGGTGACCGCCAGCGTCGGCCAGACCCGCACCGAGCAGGACTACGACAACTTCCTGGACACTCTGTTCGCCGCCGGCGCGCCGACCACGAAGTGGCGCGTGATCGCCGACAATCTCAACACCCATGTCTCGGAAAGCGTGGTGCGCCTGGTCGCCCGCTTGTGCGATATCGACGACGACCTCGGCGAAAAAGGCAAGTCCGGGGTGTTGGCTTCAATGGCCACGCGCGAAGCTTTTCTGCGCGATCAAAGCCACAGGATCAGCTTTCACTTCACGCCCAAACACGCCTCCTGGCTCAACCAGATCGAGATCTGGTTCTCCATCCTCGCGCGCAAACTCCTCCGCCGCGCCAGCTTCACTTCCAAAGAACACCTCAAGGCTCGCATCGAAGCCTTCATCGCCTATTTCAATCGTACCCTCGCCAAGCCGTTCAAGTGGACCATGACCGGCAAACCGCTCGCCGCATGACCCTACAAATGGGATTCGTTCTTCCGGCGGCGTGTACTAGACCCTTGACCATGCCGCTGTTTCTTGAATCGGTCTGGTCTTACGTTTATCAGAATGTTACTCGCATCTTATTGAATACATTCGTTCTCACCGTGTATTGTCACGCCGGCGTCACCCCGATCCGTTAGATGAGCCCGGTCTAATTCTTGAATGGGGACAAGCCATGTTCATCGGATCTTCGCGCGCGCAGCGTCGCGCGCTCACTGTTGGCTGCAGCGCCCTAGCCCTTGTGGCCGGCGTGGCCGCGGCGGAAGCCGGCAATCTCATCAACGGCGACTCGCTGCTGGTCACCGCAAC
>JAFAHL010000648.1 GCA_019237215.1 Hyphomicrobiales bacterium
CAACGATCAACGGCAACACGCGACGAGCCAACGGAATTCTGCAGAGCGAGATCTATACAGGGGTCATTGTCTGGAATCGGCTGAAGATGATGCGCGACCCGTCTACTGGACGACGGATCAGTCGTCCAAATGATCCTAGCGAAATCCAGCGCGTGTCAGCCCCTCACCTTCGAATCATCTCCAATGAAATGTTCCAAGCCGCACAGAAGCGCAAGTCGGAGAGAGCTCATGCCAGCCCCCGCACGCGAAAGCGGGCCAAACGTTTGCTGTCGGGCCTCCTGCGCTGCGGGTGTTGCGGTGGCGGGATGTCAGCCGCGAGCACCGGCGCACGCACGCGGATTGTGTGTACGAGGATGCACGAGTCCGGCACCTGCGAGAACCGCCGCTACTACTATCTAGATGGCATCGAACGTCGTGTCATCGACGGTCTACGCTCCAAATTTGGAACCCGCGAGGCAATTGCCTATTTCGTCGATGTCTACAATGCAGAGCGCAAGAGAGCTTCAAAGGCCGGCAGGAGGCAATCGATCGATCTCGAACGCAAGCTGGCGCTTGCGGAACGTGATCTGAAGCGTGCGATCGATGGGATGATTCGTGGCACCATCTCTGAGGCTGAAGGCGATCAGTTCATTCCCGAATTGCGCCGCCGGCGCGATCACGTCAAAGCCGCTCTGGCATCGGCCGCCAAGCCGCCAAAGGTAATCGCGTTGCACCCGCCGTCAGTCGACGAGTACCTGCGGGCGATCGAAAAACTGGCCGACTACGCCAATGGCCACTTGGCCAAGAGTGATGAGGAATTGGCTCAATCCTTGCGCAAGTTCATCGACAGCGTCACGGTAATGCCGGCGAGATCGGGCGAGGAGCCAGAAATCAAGGTTGCGGGCGGACTCGCCGCGCTGTTGTCCCCCAAATCGAGGGGTTCTGGACTGCCGGGAGAGGCGGTAGCGGGGGCCGGGATCGAACCGGCGACCTACGGATTATGATTCCGCCGCTCTGACCAGCTGAGCTACCCCGCCAACAATTTCAACGACTTACAACGCCGCCCGAGAAGCTTGCAAGCTTTTGCGCACGCGCCACTTCTCCGGCCGGCACCGGCTATGTAGTCGAGGCAGAACGAGCGAGCAAGTCGCGGGAATGGCGTGGATTGCTTGGCCGGCGCCCGGATACGCGCGCAAGAACATTCAGGTTTGGCGCCGCCGCGTCATCGGCCGAATAGGTAGTTGAACCGAGCCATGATGCTGTTGCTTCGCAGTCCAACCCCATAGCTCTCCGGCGCTCCCGGAACGATTTGCGGTCCGTTGATATCGGTGCTTCTGCCGAGATCGGTGTGCATGAACTCCAGGCCGAGCGAAAATTGGGGCGCGATCTTGAACTCGACGCCGCCGCCCAGCGTCCATCCTGAGTGCACCGCCGATCCCTGCGAGATGATGCCGAACGGGTTGGTCTGAATGCTGGTCTCGACGTTGCCGGCGGCGAAGCCGCCTTTGACATAGGGCAGCCAGTTGTCGAAGCCGTAGCCGACGCGGCCGGTCACCGTGGTCAGCCAGGTGAGCCGCGAGGACCACACATCCGTCGCCGGGAAATACGGACTGGCGAAGCTGCGGTCGAAATCGGCGGCCGATACCGATCCCTCGATTCCGAACACCAGCCGGTTGTACTGAAAATTATAGCCGAGCTGGCCGCCGCCGATCACTCCGCTTCCTCGGTCGAGCGTCAGCGAATTCGGCGGCGAAAAAAACGCCGACGCACCCAAATTTCGCCACCGAACGCTATCCGCGCCGTAGCCGACCTGGCCGCCCAGATAAAATCCGGCCCAGCTCGGCGGCACGTACGCAGGCGCGGGAGCCTGCAGGTAGGAAAGATCGGCCGCTGCAGCAAACTCAATCGCCGCAACGCCCACGCAAAAGACGACAGCAAACGTTCGACCGACGCGGAAAAGCATTGGCCTCTCCCTGGTCGCCCCCGACACGAGATTTTGCGGAAGCTTGCCCGCGACGTTGGCGAAAGCGCGGCTTCGATACGTCTCTTTTCCGACAAGGTTAATAAATTCTGCGGCTTCGCATTCGCGCGGTGCCTTATGAAGCAGCGCCTTCATCGGTCAGGACGGGCAGCTCGGGCGATGCTGCAGATCGACGCTGCCAGCGCCGCCTCCATAGCGTTGTTCGAGCACCTTTCGAGACATGAAGACTCGGGTCCGGCCCCGGCGTAGCGTGTCTCGCCTGAGCGCCGCGGCGTTGCGCGCCAAGACCATCAGCGAGATGTGGATGTTTTCGCCGAAACGGCGGGCGCGTTCGCCCATCGTCACCGTCGTCGCCGACGGAACGAGCTCGAATCCGTAGCGGCCGATCAGGCGCACCATCTGGTCATCGCGCTCGCGGCCAGCGAATTCCATGGTGCAACGCACAAGGGAAATGTCGTCGAGATCGGGGCGCGAGGCGAGATAGCGCGCGAGTTGCCGCAGCGAATGCTGGAAGCAGAAGCTCATCTGCCGCGCCCATGCAATCGATGCGCCCTCCTTCGGCATCGCCGGAATTTGCTCGTTCCACAGATGCAGATCGATGAAGCGGTCGCCGACGTGGCCCGCCGTGCCATCCGCAAGCACGAAGTCCCGGTCCAGGCGGCCGACTTTGATACGCAGAATGCAAGCGGGGTCATGGGTATATTCGACGACGGACTGCCAGCGGCGCAGTACGCGGTCCAGCCCAAAGATGAGCTTGTCCAGCCAAAAATGACGCTTTCCCCCCACCGCCGACCCGACCAGTCGCCATTGCCGCGATTTAGTCATGGCATCGGATGCCTAACGGCACGCTTGCTGCAATATTACCATCTATTAATCTGCCCCGGCTTTATGGGTCCCCAGCATAAGCGCGTTCACGCGCGTCCATAGCCCGGCCTAAAGGGCGTTAACGCCCGTCTTCGCGGGCTATGGACGGGCGTAAACGCCCTTAACGACGCGCTATGCGCGGGGACGACGGCGGGCCGCGTGCACGGCGTCACCCCGCGAGATACGCCTCGCGCACGTGCGGATTGTCGATCAACTCGCGCCCGCTGCCCTCGATCGCCACGGAACCCGATTCCAGGAGATAGGCGTGATCGCACATGTCGAGCGCGGCCGACGCATTCTGCTCCACCATGAGAACGGTCGTGCCGGACGCGCGAATGTTGGTGACAATGTCGAACGTACGCTCGACGATGTTGGGGGCGAGGCCGAGCGAAGGTTCATCGAACAGGATGAGCTTGGGTTGCGACATCAAGGCTCGGCCGATCGCAAGCATCTGCTGCTCGCCGCCCGATAATGTTCCCGCTGCCTGCCGCCGACGCTCGGCGAGCCGGGGGAACTGATCGAAGACGCGCGTCATGTCGGCCGCGATTCCTCGCCGATCCGTGCGCAAATAACAGCCCATTTCCAGATTCTCCAGCACCGTCATCTGCGGGAACACGTGGCGTCCCTCCGGACAATGCGCGAGCCCGAGTGCAAGAATGCTACGCGTGGAGGCATGGGTGATGTCGCGTCCGTCGAACACGATCGTGCCGGCAGTCGGGTGCAACAATCCCGAGATCGCCTTCAAGGTCGTGGTCTTGCCGGCGCCGTTCGCGCCGATCAAGGCGACAAGCTGGCCTTGGCCGACGGTGAGCGACACGCCCTTGAGCGCCGTCACCTGGCCGTAGCAACAGACGACATCGCGCAGTTCAAGCACGCTTCTTTCCCTCTCCCAAATAAGCGCGAATAACGTCGGGATTTTTCTGGATGGCCGCCGGCGGCCCTTCTGCGATGATGCGGCCGTAGTTGAGGACGACGATGCGGTCCGACACCTGCATGACCATCGGCATGTCGTGCTCGACCAAGAGGATGGTCACTCCGGAGGCGCGAATGCCCTCGACCAACTTCATGACCTTCGCGGTCTCGCTCGGGTTCATGCCGGACACCGGCTCGTCCAGCAGCAACATGGAGGGCTGTGCGGCAAGCGCCAAGGCTATGCCGAGCAGGCGCTGCTCGCCGTAAGGAAGGGTGCCGGCAACTTCCGCCGCCCGCCGCTCGAGCCCCACGACGGCCAAGATCTCCCGTGCACTGTCGGCAAGCTCTCCTTCCGCGACCTTCTCCCGCGGCAATGCCAACAGCGTGTCCCACAGGCCCGACCGTCCCCGGCGGTGCAATCCGATCAGCACATTTTCGAATACCGTGTTGTTCGCAAATATGCTCGTGCGCTGGAACGTCCTGACCAGGCCGAGGCCTGCGATTTCGTGCGGCTTGAGGCCGTTCAACGATGTCTTGCGATAGCGAACTTCGCCGGTCGTGGGTTTGAGAAATCCCGTGAAAACGTTGAACGCGGTGGTCTTACCGGCACCGTTCGGTCCGATCAGGGCGACGATTTCTCCGTTGCAAACCGTGAAATTGAGATCGGAAAGGGCGACGAGCCCGCCGAAATGCACCGCCACGTGCTCGATCGAAAAGACCACTTCGGCCGGTGCAACGCGTGCCGGCATCATTGCCCATCGCGAGACTTGGAGTTGCCGCCAACCATCGCGCTCGCGGGCTGGCGCGCGGACCCGGTCCAACTCGCCAACCAGCGTTCAAGCGCTGGAACGATCCCTTGCGGCAGGACAAAGACGATCGCGATCATCAAGCCGCCGTAAAGGATCCATTGGACGGCAGGCGCGGCGAAGGGGCGCAGGATCACGGGTAGAAAACCAAAAATGATTCCTCCGACGATCGGCCCGGCCAGGGTCCCTTTGCCGCCGGTAATCACCATGATCACCATCGTGACGGTGTAGATGAACAGGAAAATATCGGGGTCGATGATTTTGAGATAATGCGCGTAGAGGCTGCCGGCGCCCCCCGCCATCGCGGCAGAGACGACCGCCGCCAACACCAAGTAGCGCGTCACATCGATGCCGACCGAGCTTGCAAGCGTCTCGTTTTCCTTGAGCGCGATCATGGCGCGGCCGATGCGCGAGCCGACCAGCCGAGCGATCACGAGATAAGCCACCAGCCCCACCGCGGCGACGAGGTAATAATAAGCGGTCTTGTTCCAGAGCGTGTACTCGCCGAGACCCGGAAATCCGAGCGTGTACGGAGGGATGTTGGTGAGCGCCAATGGACCTTGGGTCAGCTCCACCCAATTCAGCGCGACCAGCCGTGTCACCTCGGCAAAGCTGATCGTCACGATCACGAAATAGGCGCCGCGCACCTTGAACGACAGGCGGCCGATCACGTAGCCGCTGATGGCGGCGGCGACCATGCCGACGAATAAGCCGACGATGGCGGGCCAGGGTTGGTGCACGACGCGAAGTCCGAACAACTCGATGTCGAAGCCAAGGGTGGTCAACGCACTGGCATAGGCGCCGATGCCGAAGAAAGCCACATGGCCGAGGCTGAGCTGCCCGGTATATCCGAGCAGCAGGTTCAGGCTCATCGCCGCGATGATGAAAATGCCGGTCGTGATCAAGATGTGCAGGATGTACTGGTCCTGCAGCCACAACGGAACGGTGAGGAGAACGATGAGCCAGAACGCCGGCAACGCGCGCTTCATCCAATGCGCTCCGCCCGCGCAAACAGCCCGGTCGGCTTGAACAGCAGCACCAGGATGATGATCAGGAAGCCCATTGCATCGCGATACCCGGACGAGATGTAGCCGGCGCCGATCTCCTCGACGAATGCGAGGATGAAGCCGCCGATGGTCGCGCCCGTGATGTTGCCGAGGCCACCGAGGATGACGATCGCGAATGCCTTCAGCGAGGCGAGGTCCCCCATCGTCGGGGTGACGAGGAAAACCGGGCCGAGGAGCGCGCCCGCCGCGGCCGCAAGGCCGGAGCCGATGGCGAAGGTCGCGGTGAAGATGCCCTTGATATTGACCCCCATCAGTGCCGCCGTCTCCGCGTCTTGGAACGTCGCACGCATCGCCTTGCCGAGCTTGGTGCGATGGATGAGCAGGTAGCTTGCGCCGATCAGCAGCAGCGCGGCAGCGAGCACGAAGAGACGCAGCCAGGATATCGATACCGGCCCGATCACCAGCGGAGCCTCCGGAAAGGGTGTGACGATCGCCTTGGCCACACCGCCCCAGAGCAGGAGTTCGACGTTCTGCATGACGATCCAGGCGCCGATCATCACCAGCATCACCGTATCGATGTCGGCGCTGCGCATCGGGCGCAGCAGGACGATCTCGATCAGCGCGCCGAGCATGGCGCCGGCGATGATCGCGACCACGAGGCCGAGGAAGAAATTGAGCCCGAGCGCGGCGGCCACGAGATACACCGTATAGGCGCCGAAAGCGTAGAGCTCGCCGTGGGCGAAATTCACCACGCGCATGATGCCGAAAATCAGCGTCAGCCCGATGCCGAGGAGCGCGTAGGTTCCGCCGAGCATGACGGCATTGAGCAGATGCTGCAGGAATTGGTCCACGTGCCCCTCACGGGTCTGGACGCAACCGGCGCCCGCGATGCTGCGGCGCGGACTTGAGCCTCCGGGGCGGTCCCCGGAGGCTCGTGACGAGGTCAGGCGTTCGGAAGCACGACCTTGCCGTTCTCGATCTTGATGAGATAGATGCCCGGATTGCTCTGCCCGCTTTCCTGACCCGCGGGGCCGGCTTTTTCGAATTTGATCTTTCCGTTCATGCCGGGCAGCTCGATCTGCCAGAACGCCGCGCGGATCGCCTCGGGCTCCGCCTTGCCGGCCTTGGTGATCGCGGCCGCGATGGTGCGGATGCCGTCATAGCCGCGGAAGCTCTCGGTCAAGCCCGCGAACGGATAACCGCGCTTGTTCCATTCTTCGATGAAGGCCTTCGCCATGGCCGGATCGGCCGAGACGTTCGGGTTCCACGGCGTGAAGAAGGTGATGTGGGTGGTGTCGTTTGCCGCCGCACCCGCCTGCTCGATCAACTGATCGGGATTTTGCGAGCCGCCGGTGGTGATGATCCGCTTCTTCAAGCCGAGCGCCGCCGCCTGCTTGAAGATCAGCGTGAGCTGCTCGACCGCCGTGGTGACGATGAGCGTGTCGGCATCCGAGGCCTTGATCTTGGCAAGCTGTGCGCTCATGTCCTGCGCCGGCGGGTCCATAGTCTCGACCAGACCCACCTTGATGTTGTGTTCCTTGAACATCTTGCCGAAGTCTTCCGCGGCACCGCGGCCCCAATCGTTATTCACGACGAGGAAGTCCGCCTTTCCGATCTTGAGCCGATCCACGATCTTGGCGAACGCGGTCGCCTCGACCGCCGACGGCGGCGAGATGCGAAAGATATACGGGTTCCCCGAGGTGGTGATCTTGCCGGCCGAGGAGGTCTCGACCAGCATCGGCACCTTGTATTCCATCAGCTTCGGCATGATTGCGAGGGTGAAGCCCGAGCCCCACGCGCCCATCATGACCGGGACCTTGTCGCGCACGATCAGCTTCTCGGCGACCGCGGCCGCTTCGGTCGGATTGCTCTTGTTGTCCTCGATCACCAGCTCCAACTTTTTACCGAGAACCCCGCCCTTGGCGTTGATTTGGTCCGCCGCGATCTTCGCGCCGTTGGCGACATAATTTCCGGACGCCGCGAACGCGCCGGTCAGCGGCTGAATGACGCCGACCTTGATGCTCTCTTGCGCGGCTGCCGTTGTCACGCCGGCGGCAAGGACGATTGCCGCGAGTGTCGTCTTGCTTGCGTATTGCCTCATGTTTGTCCCTCCGTTGTGCGAGCGGCGCTA
>JAFAHL010000750.1 GCA_019237215.1 Hyphomicrobiales bacterium
CTCGCTTGCGCTCCAACTGGTCGATTACGTGCACGTGATGAGCAAGGGCCAAGTGGTCTATTCCGCGCGTCCGGAAGAGCTTCGGGCCAACGACGAAATCAAATCCAGGTACTTGGGAATCTGACGGCGTCATCGGCGAAGCGACGGGGCCGCTGATCGCGCAAGAGACGTCGCAATCCTTACAAGAAATTAATCGCTGACGCGCCGCCGACGGGGCGCAGCTCGCGGGACAAGATTGGTTTCGATATGCAAGGATGATATCCGGCGCGATCGAAAACGAGCGATGGGGAAAACCCATCCGCACAAATCGACGCCAAAGGGAGGAGCCATGACTGTCCGCCGCCGCACCGTTTTGAAGGGCATGCTCGCCGCGAGCGCGCTCATCGCCGCGCCCGCGATCCTGCGCGCGCAAAGCGGACCAATGAAGATCGGCTTCCTCACGGTGAAAACCGGCCCGCTCGCCTCCGGCGGCATCCAGATGGAGCAGGGCCTCACGCTCTATCTCAAGGAGCGCAACAACATGCTCGCCGGCCGGCCGGTGCAGCTGTTCACCGGCGATTCCGCCGGCGCGCCGGCGATGGCGCGCACCAAGATGCAGGAATTCCTGGAACGCGAGAACATCGCCTGTCTGATCGGCCCGCTGGCGACCGCCGAGGCGCTCGCCATCGACGACTACATCCGCGACAAGCAAATCCCGACGCTCTCGGTCGCCGCCGCCGAGGACATGACCCAGCGCAAGGCTAATCCTTGGTTCGTGCGCGCGACCTCGTCCTCGGCGCAGTGCAGTTATCCCATGGGCGACTACGCCGCCAAGGAACTCAAGTACAAGCGCGCCGCCATGATCGCCGACGACATCGCCTACGGCTACGAGCTCAACGCCGGCTTCCAGCGCGCCTTCGAGGACGCCGGCGGCAAGGTGGTGCAGAAGCTCTGGCCGCCGCTGGTGTCGCCCGATTACGGCACCTATATCGCGCAGCTCAAGCAGGACGTCGACGTCCTCTTCATCGGCTTTGCCGGGTCCAACGGCTTCAAGTTCTTCAAGCAGTACAAGGAGTATGGCGGCAAGACGCCGATCCTCGGCGGGATGACCGCGATCGACGAATCATTGCTGCAGCAGATGGGCGACGATGCCACCGGCATCATCTCGACCTGCTGGTACTCGGCGCAACTGGACAATCCCGAGAACAAGAAATTCGTCGAAGGCATGAACCGCGACTACAAGGTCGATCCCGGCTTTTACGCCGCCGCGACCTATACCAACGGCGCCGTGCTCGAAGCGGCGCTCAAGAAGGTCGACGGCAGGATCGAGGACAAGAATGCGCTGGAGGCAGCGTTGCGGGCGAGCGACAAGATACCAACTTGCCGCGGCCCGGTGAGCTTCGACAAGTTCGGCAACGTGGTCGGCAACGTCTACATCCGCAAGGTCGAGAAGAAGGGCGGCAAGCTCGTCAACACCGTGATCAAGACCTATCCCAACGTCAGCCAGTTCTGGACCTACGACCCGGACGAGTTCCTCAAGCATCCGGTCTACAATCGCGAGGCCTGGCCGGGCGGAAAGAACATCGAACCGTGATGCGTGATCGCAATTGCGCACCCGCGACAAGCGGGGCGTCGTCGTTTGACAAAACCGGGAGGAACAGCATGAGCGTCAATCGCCGGACCGTGATCAAGGGAGCGCTCGCCACCGGCGTGGCGTCGCAGGCACTCAAGGTGCCTGCGGCAGTTGCGCAGGCCGCGCCGCTGCGCGTCGGATTTCTGACCATCAAGACCGGGCCGCTCGCCTCCGGCGGGCTGCAGATGGAGCAGGGCCTCACGGTCTTCTTCAAGGAGCGCAACAATACGCTCGCGGGGCGGCCGGTCGAGCTTCATACCGCCGACACCGCCGGCAATCCGGCACAGGCCCGCACCAAGACGCAGGAACTGGTCGAGCGCCTCAACGTCGCGGTCCTCATCGGTCCGCTCGCCGCGTTCGAAGCCTTGGCGATCGACGACTACATCCGCTCCTCGCGCACGCCGATCCTCTCGGTCGCCGGCGCCGAAGATATGACCCAGCGCAAGCCCAATCCGTGGTTCGTGCGGCCGAGCTGCACCTCGGCGCAGCCCAGCCATCCGCTGGGCGAGTACGCCGCCAAGGAGCTCAAATACAAACGCGTCGCGGTGATCGCCGACGATTTCGCCTTCGGCCATGAAAACGTCGCCGGTTTCCAGCGCGTGTTCGAGGACAACGGCGGCAAAGTGGTGCAGAAGCTGTGGACGCCGCTCAATGCGCCCGACTACGGCACCTACATCTCGCAGCTCAAGGGCGATCTCGACGCGGTCTATACCGGGCACGCCGGCTCGAACGGCTTCAAGTTCATCCGGCAGCTGCGCGAATACGGCAACAAGGTGCAAATCCTCGGCGGCTTCACCCCGGTCGACGAATCGCTGCTGCAGCAGATGGGCGAAGACGCGCTCGGCGCCATCACCGGCAACTGGTACTCGGCCGAGCTCGACTTCCCGATCAACAAAAAATTCGTCGAGTCGATCCGGCGCGACTACAAGACCGATCCCGGCGTCTATGCCGCCGAGACCTACCTCTGCGGCGAGGTGCTCGACCACGCGCTCAAGACGATCGGCGGCAAGGCCGAGGACAAGGAAGCCTTCATGAAGGCGCTCAGGGAGGCGAAGGTGCCGAACACCTTGCGCGGCCCGGTGCGGTTCGACGAGCTCGGCAACGTGGTCGGCAACATCTATATCCGCAAGGTCGAGAAGAAGGACGGGCGCTACGTCAACGCGGTGATCAAGACCTATCCCGACGTCAGCCAGTTCTGGACCTATAAGCAGGACGAGTTCCTCAAGAACCCGGTCTATTCGCGCGACTACCCGCCGGCCAAGAATCTCGAGCAGTAGCTTTCGACTCCTCTGTGCCACCGCCTGTCACCCCCGGGCTTGACCCGGGGGTCCATCTTTTCGAAGAAGGATGGATTGCACCGAAACTCGGGCTTGCCCGAGTTTCGCAGTCTTAAGGGACGCAAGTCGGGCAAGCCTGACTTGCGGTGTCAAGCCCGGCAATGACAACATGGTGAGTCGGGGATGCGCTCAGCCAGCAGAAGCTGAAAGATGCAGTGGCAGTTCTGGATCATCCAGACGCTGAACAGCGTGGCCTTCGGCGGCCTGCTGTTTCTGTTGTCGTCAGGCTTCTCGCTGATTTTCGGCCTGATGCGGATTCCTAATCTGGCGCACGGCGCGTTCTTCATGCTCGGCGCCTATTTCGGCTACACGCTGCTGCAGCTCAAGCTGCATTTCTGGCTGGCGGCGATCGTCGGCGGGCTCGGCGTCGGCTTGCTGGGCATCGTGATGGAGCGGTTCGTGCTTCGCCGGCTCGCCGGCAATGAGCAGGGCCAGGTGCTGGTCACGCTCGGCGTCGCCTTCATCATCGCCGACATCTCCCTTCTGGTGTGGACCGGCGATCCCATGCCGCTGCCGGCGCCGCCGGCGCTGCGCCCGCCGCTGCGCGTCGGAGGCTTCGCGTTTCCGACCTACCGGCTGGTCGTGCTGGCGATTGCGCTCTTTGCCGCCTTGGGGCTCTACCTCTTGATGGAACGCACGCGGCTCGGCGCCATGATCCGCGCCGGCGTCGACGACATGGAAATGGCGCGCGGTGTCGGCATCCCGGTGTCGCGGCTGTTCACCACCGTCTTCCTGCTCGGCGCCGCGCTCGCCGGCATCGGCGGCGTGCTGGGCGGGCCGATTCTCAACGCCTATCCGGGCCTCGACACCGACATGCTGCCGCTTGCCTTGATCGTCGTCATTCTCGGCGGTGCCGGCAGTCTCATCGGCGCCTTCGTCGGCAGCTTCATTGTCGGCTTTCTCTACAATTTCGGCATCGCGCTCTATCCTGACCTCGCCTACTTCATCCTGTTCCTGCC
>JAFAHL010000241.1 GCA_019237215.1 Hyphomicrobiales bacterium
TCGCGCAGGAACACCTTTCCCTCGTTGAGCTCGTCGCGCCGGATGATGATGGCCTGGAAGGTGAGCGGGCTCTCGCACAGGCCGGCGATCATCGCTTCGCGGCCGGCCTCGATGCGCTTGGCAATGGCGATCTCGCCCTCGCGCGACAAAAGCTCCACCGAGCCCAGTTCGCGCAGATACATGCGCACCGGATCATCCGTGCGGTCGGTCGGCTCCTTTGCCTCGGACTTGGCCGGGACCTTCTGCTGGACCTCGACCAGCTCGCCGCTTTCGCTCTCGGGCTCCTCCTCGGCCTCCTCGCGCGCCTCCTCGCCGTCTTCGCTCGGCTCCTCGGTCTCGACGACGTTGACGCCCATCTCGCTGAACATGGCGAGCACGTCTTCGATCTGCTCGGAATTGACCTCCTCGGAGGGCAACACCGAGTTGATCTGGTCATGGGTCACGTAGCCGCGTTTCTTGGCGGAGCGGATGAGCTTCTTGACCGCGGCGTCGGAGAGGTCGAGCAGCGGCAGCGGCGTGTCCGGCGTCTCGGACGCCTCTTTTTCCGGCGTTTCTTCCTTTTCTTTTTCCTTTTGCGCTGTCTTGGCCTTGCTCGCCATACGTCCTCTCCTGGAGACGCCCCGCCGAGGGGGACGCCGATCACCACACCACCCCTACCCTATGCGGGCGGACTCGAATGGCCGATTGGGAGCGCCGGTCCTTGCCCGCGCCCCTTGCAATCCGCCCGATTCGGACCCGCGGAGTGTCACCAGGGCCGCTTAAGCCCCGATTAAGCCTCCATTGCAACAGAAAGCCAAAGGCTTAGTCCCGGTTCCACGCTCCGGGCAACCCTTGGCTTTCCATCGTCCCAGCGGTCACAGCGACCGCACTGGCCGGCCCGAAGAGGCACCAAAACCCTCGATTAGCGCCTCGGTTCCATCGAGCACCGCCAGCCGAGCCTTCACATCCTGCAACCAGGAATAGTTGGCCTCGGTCGCATCCTGTCCCAGGGCCTGTTCAGCGTCCCGGAGTTCCTTAATTAGGGAATGCCATTGCCGATGCAAGGCGACAAGCTGCTTCCACGTCGTCAGCACGTCGTCGGGGGCAGCCTCCGGCCGCACCCCCCAGACCGAGGGGGTGGTGATGGCCTTGAGAATGCGCCCGCTGGCCTCCGCAAGCCCCCGCCGGCCGAGCTCGGCGACCATTGCCGTCCCGTCGGGCGCGCCGCCATGGGCGAAGATGTCGATCAGCTCGCCCTTCACCTTGGCGGCCTCGGGGTGGCGGAACTCCACTCCTGCGAGTTCCTCCAAATGCTCGTGCAGCAGCCAGGGGTGGTTGATCACGGCCTGCAAGATGAGCGCCTCGCGCAGCGCGATGGCGGCGCGGTGGCCGCGGTGAACGGGGCTTGCGGAAAGTTGCGCGCTCGCTGCGAGATAGCGCTCGCCGGCAAGCGAGCGAACGGCCGATAGCGCGCGGCGGCCAGCGGTTCCGCCGCTTGCCATTCGCCATCCGCTGTTCGCCATTCGGCCGGGCCGCTGCCGCATCTTCGGCCGCTCGTCGCCCTGGAACAGACGCCGCAGCCGCTCGCCGAATTCGCGACGATAATATTTGCGCACGGAGTCGTCGGCGATCGTCGCCGTCACCTCGGCGAGCCGCGCCTCGAACGCCGCGCGCCGCTCGGGCGTGTCGAACCCGCCCGCTTCGGTCTCGCGCATCCACAGCACGTGGGCGAGCGGACGCGCGGCGCCGATCACCTCGTTGATCGCATCGCGCCCGCCCGCGCGCACGAGATCGTCGGGATCGTGACCCTCGGGCAGGCTCGCGAACTTCAAGCTCTTGCCCGGCTTGATCAGCGGCAAAGCCAGATCGACCGCACGATAGGCGGCGCGGTGCCCGGCGGCGTCGCCGTCGAAGCAGAGCGTCGGCTCATCCGCCATCCTCCAAAGCAAGACGAGCTGGTCGGCGGTGAGCGCGGTGCCGAGCGGCGCGACGGTTGCCTCGAAGCCCGCCGTCACCATGGCGATGACGTCGATATAGCCTTCGACTGCGATCAGCGCCGCGCCCTTGTGCGCGGCCGCGCGCGCGGCGGCGAGGTTGTAGAGCGTCGCGCCCTTGTGGAAGAGCACCGTCTCGGGCGAATTGAGATATTTCGCCTGCGCGTCCTTCTCGAGCGCGCGGCCGCCGAATGCGATCACGCGGCCGCGCAGATCGCTGATTGGAAACATCACGCGATCGCGGAAACGATCATAGGACACGGGAATGTCGTCGCCGGCGACCAATAGTCCCGCCTCGATCATGTCCTCGGTCGCTATCCCGGCCTGGCCGAGATGTTCCTTGAGCGCGAAGCGCTCGGGTGGGGCATAGCCCAGGCGGAACTTCACCTGCGTCGCCGGATCGAGCCCGCGGTCGGCGAGATAGCCGCGCGCCTTGGCGCCCGCGCGCGAGGCCAGCGTCGCCTCGAAGAATTTCGCCGCCAGCTCGACGATGTCGTGGAGCGTCTTGCGCCGTTCGTCGCGCGCCTCCTCTGCCGGCGAGATCTTGGGCAACGGGAGACCAGCTTGCGCCGCAAGTCGCTCCACCGCCTCGGGGAAGGTGAGCCCCTCGGTCATCATCACGAAGTCGAAAATGCTGCCGTTCTTGCCGGAAGAGAAATCGAACCAGGCCATTTTCTGGTCGTTGACGAAAAACGAAGGCGTTTTCTCCTTGTTGAAGGGCGAAAGTCCCTTCCACTCGCGCCCCGCCTTCTTGAGCCGCACGCGCCGGCCGACGACCTCCGATACCGGAAGCCGCGCGCGCAACTCGTCGAGGAATTGAGGCGGAAAGCGCATGAAGCCGGCCTGGTGATTCGCTCCGCCTCCCAGTATAGGCCCGCGCCAGGCGCAGTCGGGACGGGGGCCGATTGTCCCGGTTATCCACAGGGGGCGGGTGGCCGGGGAAGGCACAAAGCGAAAATATGGCCCCGCGTTTGCGTTTGCGCCGCTCAGGACGACCGGACGCATCCCAAGTAAGATCCCAAGTAAGATCCCAAGTAAGATTGCGCCAACAACAAATCTCAGGGAGGACATCATGACCGCAACCAATGACGCAGCCATGACCCGCCGCGGCGTGCTGGCGAGCGCAGGCGCCGGCGCGAGCGCAGCGGCATTGGGCAGCGCCCCAGCAGCGGCGCAGACCGGCGCGCCGAAGACCTTCGTGCTCGTGCACGGCGCCTGGCACGGCGGCTGGTGTTGGCGGCGCGTCGCCGAGCTTCTGCAAAAGCGCGGGCATACCGTGTTCACACCGACGATGACCGGGCTGGGCGAGCGCTCGCATCTCATCGACCGCAAAGTCAATCTTGCGACGCACGTCAGAGACATCGTCAACGTCATCAAGTGGGAAGGCCTCAACGACATCGTGCTCGTCGGCCATTCCTACGGCGGCATCATCATTTCGGGCGTGGCCGAAGAGCTGCGCGAGGCGATCGGCTCGATCGTGTTCCTCGACGCCTTCGTGCCGGAGAACGGCGACAACCTTGCGGCCAAAGCATCGCAGCCGGTGCGCGAAGCGATCGCCGCCGCGCTGGAAAAGGGCGAGACCGTCATGAAGCCGGTGCCTGCCGCGGTGTTTCGGGTCAACGAAAAGGACCGCGGCTGGGTCGACGCCATGTGCACGCCGCATCCGCTCGCGACGTTCACCGACAAGATCACCATCACCGGCGCGCGTGAGCGCATCGCCAAGAAGGCCTATATCCGCGCCAAGGGTTATCCCAGCATTGGGTTCGACGACGCGCAGGAGCAGCTCAAGACCGACGCTGCGTGGCGCATCT
>JAFAHL010000354.1 GCA_019237215.1 Hyphomicrobiales bacterium
ACCAATATTTTGCGACTCCGAGCTTCCGCTATAAGGGCGCCGAGATGCACAACCACAACGCCCTGCTCGGACAGGTGAAGGGCGTCGACGGGATCAAGACCGGTTATACCGAGGCTTCCGGGTACAACTTGGTATCATCGGTGCGCCGTGACGAGAAACACATCGTCGCGGTAGTCCTCGGCGGGACCTCGAATGGCGCGCGCGATGCTCGCATGCGGCAGTTGATTGAAGCGCATATTTCGCTGGCTTCGACGCAACGCACGGCGCCGATCATCGTCGAGGGGAATGGCCAAGAGGATTCGCATCAAGAGAATCCGCACCAAGACAACGCGCATCAGGGCGACGCCCTTCAGGATCACGCGGGTGTCGTCGCCGTTGCTCCGGCTGCAGAACCGCCGGCGGCTGGACCTTCCGATGCAGTCACGGCGGGCGCAAAAGCCGATCCGGTCCCGATTCCAAGGCCGCGCGTCCAGGCCGCAAGGCTCCCGGCCCGCGCGTCAAAGCGGGCGGCAACCGCCCAAGCTCTGGCGACCCGTGGGCAGCGGACGGCCAAAGCGTCGACGCTGAGCGTGCTGCAAGACAGCCCCACGCTTCGTCAAACGCGTCACGTGGAACGTAAAGTCGGGGTCTCCGCTCCCCTTCAATGAGCCCACCTCGTCCGAGCGCCCTTCGTAAGATCGGCGCGACGTTTGGCTTTCCGACCATGCAGCCTTGATTGCGCGCATCCTTGATTGCGCCAAAATCAGAGTGACAACGATTGCTTGGTGAGCATCACGAAACGCCGTTATGACCCGCAATTCAAAAACGGATTGGGGATGGCTGGCGAAGACCCTTCTACTGGGTGGGCGCCGCGATGATCCTGATCCTCATCGTTCATGGCTGGTGGATGACGCATATGACTCCGCGGCCCGAGCGGCTCGCCAATTATGCTTGGCACTCGGCGCTGGGATACGATCTCTTTGTCATGCTGATCCTGCGGCTGCTATGGCGATGGCTCAACCCCGTGCCGGAACTTCCAGTCGACCTCCAACGCTGGGAGCATGTTGCCGCGCGCCTGTCCCACGCCGGCCTCTACGTCCTGATGTTCATAGTCTCGCTCACGGGCTGGATGGTTGCGACGACGTTCCGCGTTCCCATGACCAAAGACTTGCTCGGAATCGACCTGCCGCCGCTGGTCACCACAGTGGATCGGTCGGTGCGGCAGTGGATCGAGGAGTCGCATATGGTTGTCGCCTATGTGCTCGCCGCGGTGGTGCTCATCCACGTCGTCGCCGCGCTGCGTCACCACGTTGTCAAGCGCAATGACGTGCTGCGGCGCATGATCTGGAGCGGGCGCGCTGAGGTTAATTAGAAGGGGCGCCAGCTATGGCTGGCGGCGCTCCATTGACGCTCTCGAACGCCCAATCGCGAAGCGAGCTAAAGCACGACGCAGCGTTTTCGAAGAGTCATTCCGACAGCACGTTGGCTTGCGCCGCCTCCGCGCCGCACGCCGCGCATGCAAGCTTGATCCATTCCTGTCCATTCGCGACTTCGATCGCGCGGACGCGCATCAGCTTCTCACAGGTGGGGCAGATCCAAACGGGTGGAGGAGGTGATGGATCAAGCTGGCGAGGACGGGGCATGATCGCTGCCGTGCCGGCTGATGGTGATGGAGTAAGGGTGTGCCGAATTCACAACCGACGCCAGTCATTTATTTCCACGCGCAAGTGGAACCTTTTGCGACAGCCGGGATTATGTCTTTTCGGCTCAAGTTCATCATGCAGCTGCCTCGGGCGAGGGCGTGGTAACGGCAACGATACCTGCTTGCTCGAGCGCATGGGCGATTCGCAGCGCGACGTCCTCGCGCCAGGGCGCCGCGACGATCTGTACGCCGATCGGCAATGGTTGGAGCGGCACCGGAACCGCTACCACCGGTAGGCCGATAAACGAGATCGGCTGGGTGTAGATGCCGAGATTGGCGCGCACTGGTAGCTCGACCCCGTCGAGCACGAAGGTGCGCTGGCCGATGGCGGGCGCGGTGCATGGCGTCGCCGGCGCGAGCACGGCGTCGACGTGGGCGAACAGCGCGAGCACTTGTTCGCGATACCAACGGCGGAATTTCTGCGCCTTGGCGACGTGCGCCGCGGGGATCATCGCGCCCGCGATCAGTCGATCGCGCACGGCGGGGTCGAAATCGCGCCCGCGCGTGCGCAGGCGATCGAGGTGAAGCGCCCCGCCTTCGCTCGCGGTGATGAGGTAGGCCGCAGCGCGCGCACGCTTGGCTTCCGGGAGCTCGATTTCGTTGGTCACCCCGAGCGCGGCGGCGACGCGGGCGAGCGCGGTTTGCGCCTGCGCCGACGCGCCGGCACGAAAGTAGCCGCCGGCGATGGCGATGCGCAGGCCTTCGCTGCCGCGCGCGAGCAGCGGCGCGACCGCCTCCACCGGACGCTGCGCGCAGACCGGATCGTCGTCATCGTGACCCTGCATCGCGTCATAGGCGAGTGCGAGATCGCGCGTGCTGCGCGCCAACGGTCCGACGTGATCGAGGCTTGCAACGAAGGGAAACGTGTGGGCGCGGGAAAGCCGGCCGTAGGTCGGCTTGAGGCCGAAAATCCCGCAGAGCGAGGCCGGCACGCGGATCGAGCCGTTGGTATCGGAGCCGAGCGCGATCGGCACGAGGCCGCCGGCGACCGCGCCGCCCGAGCCGCCGGAGGAGCCGCCCGTCATCCTGCTGACGTCGTGGGGATTGCGCGAGGCGCCCTCGTGGACGTTCTCGCCAGTGAAGTCGTAGGCATATTCACCCATATTGAGCGCGCCCACGAGTACGGCGCCATGGGCTTCTAGGCGTGCGATGACGGTGGCGTCGCGCGCGGCCGGCGCGCGGTCGCGATTGATCTTCGAGCCGGCGAGCGTCGGCAGCCCGGCGATGTCGAACAAATTCTTGACCGCGAACGG
>JAFAHL010000464.1 GCA_019237215.1 Hyphomicrobiales bacterium
CGAAGACCTGCTAGCTTTGCAAAAGCAGTTACATTTCGACCGCGTTGTCATCGTGCAGCCCAGCGTTTATGGGGTCGACAACGCCTGCACCCTTGACGCCATAAAGAAACTCGGTCCGGCGCGGGCGCGTGGCATCGCCGTCATTGATAAGACCATCGGCCAAGGCCAGCTCGACGATATGGCAGCAGCTGGCATACGCGGCGTACGGCTCAATTTTGAGACTACGGGCGAATCCAACCCCGACAATGCGAGGCGTCGGGTGCTGGAGACCGCTGAGCAGCTGAGGGGTCGCAACTGGCACATTCAACTCAATGCCGCGCTGGCGCTGGTGGTCGCACTTAAGGACGAGCTCTCCGCCGTGCCCATGCCGGTGGTGATAGATCACTTCGCGCGAGCCAGGGCGAACGACGGTGTCAATCAAGGCGGCTTCGAGGTTCTGCTCGCGCTAGCGAAGTCTGGGAAAGCCTATGTGAAACTCTCCGCCACGTACCGCATCTCAGACCAGCCGCCACACTACCCGGATTCGCCGCCGATCGCTCAAGCGCTCATCAATGCCAATCCGAATCGTATGGTTTGGGGCTCAAACTGGCCGCATCCGGGCCGCGGCAAGACGCGTGAGGATGTTGCGCCACCGTATCCCAGCGACGATGGCGCGCAGGTCAACCAGCTGCCCAAATGGACAGTCGATCCGACGATCCGGAGGAAGATTCTGGTCGACAATCCGGCAACACTCTACGGCTTTTCGGCGGCTTAGTTTGCCCCGCGGCGCTGCGCTGCGGGCGATGCTACGCTCATCACCAGAACTCCCATGGCGAACTAGCAATCCTGCGCTATCCGGCATTGAGATAAAGTTAGGTCCCACAACAATCGCGACATAAGGAAGTACCGATCATGAAAAAGCTCGGTATGCTTGGAATTATCGGCGGTGCCGCGTTACTGACTGCGGCCCCCTTTTCGCTGCAATGGTCGCAAGAGAACGTGGCGCTATCGATTAACGGCGCTGAAGCACGGATTGCGGGGGGCGTCCATCGAAGGCTCTACCGCAGGACATACCGCCGCGCGGCTTATGCAGCCCCAGCGGCTGGCGTAGCCGGATACGGCTATGCCTCATATTATGGCTATGGCTCTCCGTACTACTCCAGCTACTACACGCCACAGCCGTACTCGAGCTATTACAGGCCCGTAAGCGTGCGTACTACCTATTACCCCTATCCCCCACCCCGCGACAGCTATTACCTGCCACCCTTTGCGTCCGTAAGCTCCTACGACCCTAGGATGCGTTAGTACCGAAATAGAGGACCGATGGGTCCCCCCGCGGCACGCATAGCCGTCGCGCCGAAAAATCAGAAATTGAGCCAGATCAAATTGAGCGCGTGCAAGAAACTCAGCGAAATGGGGTTGCTAAAGGCCAGCTTGAGCCTTCTATGACTGGTGAGTTGGGAGGACAAAATGCGCACGATCATATCGGCGGCAACGCTGTGCGCCTTCGCGGCAACTCCGGCGACAGCTGCCGGCGAAGCCATGACGCGGGTCTTCGCCTGCAAGGGCGACGATGCCGCGATGGAAGTCTATATTCCGCAATCCGCAGTGCAGGGCTTAGGCGTCGCCAATGTGAAACTCGACCGGCCAGTCGTCGGCGCCTACACGCTCGATCTGACCGACGCCGGCAAAGGCAAAAATCTCGAACCGGTTCGCGTCAGCTTAAGCGGCGACAAGAAATTCGTGATCGTCGATCAGTACACGCGCAAGCTCCCCGCCACCCGAATTCCGGTCGGCGGGGGAACCGTAAACTTCGACAATCGCTTCGGCACCAATGCGAAATGCGGTGCGTTCAATCAGGACTAAGAGACTGCCGACGCGAGGCGATGGGCGCTAACCATGCGCCGGCTACAAGCCCAGTTCGACCGTCGCTCGAGAACAACTAGCCATCAGTCCACCGCATTGGTTCCCGAGCATAGTTACTTCCGCTCAGGTTCTAACGCGTCGCGGCAAATACTTTTGCTACGATGACCTCGTCGGCGATCGTTGTCGGGGGCCGGGAGTGCGACAGCCGGCGCAGACTCCCTTGCCGCTGACTACAGGCGTTGCCCGCCAGGCCGTTCCGTTTCGAACATGCCCCGATCAAATCGGCGCTGGCCCCAGTGACGCATTCCGTCGCCGCCGCGTCCTACGCGTCCATGCATCCCAGCGCGCCCGAGCCCGGCCAAGCGATTGAGTATCGCAAAGCGCCGTTTCTGATTCTCATCAAGGCTCTTGTAGAGCGGATCCGTGGCGTCGGCCAATTTCTTCAAGGCCGCACCGGTGTCCGATAGGGCTGTTGCGCGCTGACGCAGCCGCTCGACCGGATCGTCGCTCGCGGGAGCGTTGCGCATGGCGCTGATGCGGTCCACCCGCGCCTTGGCCAAATCGCGCGCCGCCTGCTCGAAGGCCGGCCAGTTCTTCGCCTGCTCCGGCGTCAGCATCAAACCCGCCTTGAGCGCCGCGAGCCGCGCTTCGCCGAATGCGCGCAGATCCTCGACATTGAGTTGCCGACCTTGCATCATACCGTCACGACCGCCGCGCTGTTGCGCGTAGGCGAGCGAAGTTCCGGCGATGGCAAGCGCTGCCGTGCCGGCGACCATGGATTTCCACATGACAAGTCCCCTTTTCCAGGTCGCCCCCACGCGATAGTACAAAGCCGCGATGCGCAGCCATCAAGTTAAAGTTTAGTTAGATAGCAACTTCACGAGCGCTATCATGAGCAACGGTGCAGAAAAGCATCACTTGGCGGCACGACGCTGAGCGTTTGCAACTCCCGCGGTCCCGAGTTTTGATTTTAGAAAATTAATGACGTGAATATCGCCGACTATTTTAACTCGTTGGTGAGCGCGGGGCTTGTGTCGTTCGTCTGCGCGGATCTTTGTTGCCGTGCGATGCGACGTCTGTAACGACCACGTAAAACGTCACTTTAGATCGTCGTGATCTGCGCTGGCTTAATCGAGCATGAACGCTTCGTGCCGCTTCGTACAAAGGCGTGCATGGCATTGTATCTGGCCTGTCGAGCAGCCGACAAAGGAGCTGACACAACCTTGGAGCCGAAAAGGCGCTGTCGCTTGAACGGGCATTTCCGGCGGCCGCGCCAAAGCGCGGCCCCCATCGCGCCGAAGGCGTGATGGGGGCTTAGGAATGTCCAGTCGAACGCTAACTGCGCTCGAAGATCGTAGGAGCGACCCGGAACGAATTTCTACGGGCAGAAGAAACGGGGTCGGCTCCAGCCGATGGGATTTCCATAAGCGTCAAATGCCACCGGGCGACGCGCCCAGTAACCACCGGGGCATGCGACCGGCCCCGCAACCGCATAGCCCGGGTAAGCCGTGTAGCCGGGCTGCACGACGTAAGCCGGACCGTAAGAATTGGCTACTGCACTGCCGACGATGGCGCCCGCCACCACACCAGCGGCGACGCCGACACCGACAGCGCAGCCCCAACAGCGCGCTTCCGCAGGCGGCGCTGCCAATACGGAAACTGCCAGCGATGTGGCAGCAGCAAGTGCGAGCACAGTCTTGTTCATGGTCGTCTCCTGCGTATCTCGATTGAGCCGATCGCCCCCGTCGGCCGCGAACAAATCTCGCCTGCGAATTTGAATAATTTGGGGCGCTCAGCGGGCGTCACGATGCCAGGCATGCGGCTGACGCCAGCGGTCACGAGCCGCAATTGGAACAATTTTCACTTTTAACCGTAGTATCTTCACCAGCGTCGACGCCTAAGCCCAGGCCCCAAAGCCGGGGCTTTTTTCTTGCGCTCGCGTGCCCCTTGGGCGCCCGGAGGCGATCTGGCTTACGACCGCTCACGGTCGATTCGGTCCTCGGGCCATGTCGGCGCAATGTCCGGATGATCCGAAAGCGGACAACCTGGCTGGCCGATGATTTAGAGTACGCCCTCGAGGCTCGCCCGTCCGAGAGCTCCCCCTCGCGATCAACCCGATCGACTTCGCCCGCTCGACTCACTTTGGGCGTTGCGCGAGCGAGAAGGACGCGCGGCAATGCCGCCCGCGCCCGCCGTCGCGCCGGGCGCGACCTACTTGACTATCGAACGCGCCGTGAAAGCATAGGTGGCACGAAAAGAGATCGGGGAGATCGCATGAAGAGTCTCATCGGCGTCCTGGCGCTGGCGCTCGTGCCGACGCTCGCGGCCGCGGCGGAAAAGCCGGATTGGGCATTCCCGGTCACGGAGAAGGTTCAGCCTCCTCCCCGCTTCGACGCAAACCGCGTGCGACCCGCGCCGCCCGGCAGCACGCTCTCGATCACGCGCGCCAAGGCCGACGACATGTACGATATCCCCAACTGGTTCCCCAACATGTACCCGCCGATGCCCGCGATCGTTCAATTCGGCAACAAGGAGCGGCAGGTGCGCGCGTGCGGGTCGTGTCATCTGCCGACCGGCACCGGGCACGATGAATCGGCCTACGTGGCCGGCCTCCCCGCGCCCTATTTCACTCGGCAGATGGCGGACTGGAAGAGCGGCGACCGCAAATTCAGCGCCACCATGGTGACGATGGCGAAGGTCATCACCGATGCGGAGATCAGCGACGCCGCCCAATATTTTGCTTCGCTCAAGCCGCGGCCCTGGATCCGGGTGGTGGAGGCCGACGCCGTGCCCAAGTCCTACATCGGCCAGGGCAACAAGCGGCTCGTGCATCCCGACGGCGGCAGCGAGCCGCTGGGCAACCGCATCATCGAGGTGCCGGAAGACGAGGAGGTGGTGGTCTACCGCGATCCCATGTCCGGCTTCGTCGCCTACGCGCCAACGGGCAGCATCGCCAAGGGCAAGGAACTGGCGAGCACGGGCAATGGCAAGACGCTACCGTGCGGCATCTGCCACGGCCGCACGTTGCAGGGCCTGGGCGACGTGCCCGCTATCGCGGGACGCCATCCCAACTACATCGTTCGCCAGCTCTGGAACATGCAGAACGGCGAGCGCGTCGGCACCTCGGCGGCGCTGATGCAGCAGGTGGTCGAGAAGCTGAGCAACGACGACATGCTGGCGATCGCCGCCTACGTCGCATCGCTGACGCCGTGACCGACAACGGCGGGCTCTCGCTGCGACAAGCGCCCCTCTCTGCCGCGCAGGGTGGGCGCGGCACGCGGAACGATGCGGTGTGATTGCGGCGTCGACGGGAGGACAAGGTGCTGGAGCTTTACCACAACATCAATTCGGTCTGCGCGCAGAAGGTGCGCATCGCGCTCGAGGAGAAGGGCCAGCAGGCCGATGAGCATGTGCTGACGCTGCGCGGCGACCAGAACGAACCCGCCTATCTCGAGCTCAATCCGAGCGGGGTCGTGCCGACGCTCGTTCACGACGGGGCGCCGGTCGTGGAATCCTCGCTGATCCTCTATTACATCGACGAGATTTTTCCCGCGCCGCCGCTGATGCCGAAGGCGCCGCTGGCGCGCTTGCGCGTGCGCTTGTACAACAAGCTGATCGACGAATACGTGCACAACTCTTGCACCATTCTGACCTTCGCCACCGCCTTCCGCCCCAATTTCCTGAAAGTGCCGCGCGAGGTGTGGCTGGCCGAGATCAACAAGGCGCCGCTGAAGCGGCGCACGGAGTACAAGCGTAGCGTGATCGAGCACGGGCTCGATTCCGAATTCGCCGGCGACGCGCTGGCGCAGCACCGAAAATTGCTGGCGTGGATGGCGGATTCGCTCGCGAGCGGACAGTACCTCGCGGGCGACAGCTTCTCCAACGCCGAATGCGCGGTGATTCCCTATATCCTGCGGCTGGAACTGCTCAAGCTCGACCGGCTGTGGGCGGACTATCCCGCGATCGCCGACTGGTGGGCGCGCATGCGCGCGCGGCCCTCGGTCAAGGCGGCGATCTTCGATCGCATGACGGAGAAGGACTGGGCGCCGTTTGCAAACCTCGCGCCCGATCCCTGGCCCAAGGTGCAGGAGCTCCTGCGAGCGACGGCGTGAGCCCACCCAACAAAGCCGCAGCAACTCGAGGCCTTTGTAGACTGCAGGGACGCCGTGGTCCGCCGACAAGCGGAATTATTCCTGGTATCGGCAACCGGCGCAGAAGCGGACATTACTCAACCGCCGCTTCGTGCCAGAGGGCGACACTATAGGGCCATTGATAGTGCAAGTTCGTCGTCACTATTGACTATATCCGTTACGGATATATCATGGTTCTATGAGCAAGTCGGAACCGACACTGCCGCTAACACCCGCCGTCTTCCACATCCTCCTCGCCTTGTTCGGCAAGGAGCGCCACGGCTACGACATCATGCAGCAGGTTAGGGCGGACTCGGGAGACGCGGTGAAGATGGGTCCGGGAACGCTGTACGGCTCGCTCGACCGCATGATCGAGGCCGGCCTGGTTGCCAAAGGCAACACCCGAGACCCGCGCCGCATTTTCTACAGGCTCACGGCGCTTGGCCAAACCACGTTGCGCGCGGAAACGGAGCGGCTGTCGCGCGCGGCGCGCGTTGCGCGCCGCCAGCTCGGGAGCGCGTGACGTCATGACGGGCGCAGCGCGGCAGAAGAAGCAGTCCCGCTCATTACGCCTCTACGCGCGGCTGCTGGAACTCTACCCGCCGTCGTTTCTGCAACGGCATCGCGCGGAGATGCTGCAAAACTTCGCCGACCTCGAAGACGCGGCGCCATCGAAGACGGCACTCTGGCTGCTGATAGGAAAGGACCTCGCAATGAGCCTTATGTCGAACTTTTTCGGGTCACAGCTTGGCCATTACGTGATTGCTGTCCTTGTTGCGTGGATATTGATCTTCGCGATCGGATATTTCTTCTACGGCCCGACGCCCGGCCATCCGGCTTTGCATGCTTTCGCAGGCTTTCTCCCCGGCATGCTGGCCATGTACTTCGCGACACGTCTCTATGGGACGCCGCAAAACGGTATTTCGCACTCTTTCAGGTCACGGTTTGACATATACGTGATCGGCGTCTTTGTCGCTTGCATATTGCTGTTCGTTATCGGGTATTACTTCTACGGCCCGACGCGCGGTCATCCGGCTTTGCAGGTTTTCGGAGGCTCTCTGCTCGGGATGCTGGCCATGTACATCGCGACACATGTCTATGGAATGCCGTAAAACAGCGCGCATCCCGGCTGCATGAG